>NZ_JBQTDC010000001.1:0-272929 GCF_052353045.1 Halomonas sp. AOP7-B1-5
AATCAACTCAGCGCATTAGTGAATTTTTAGGCTCAATTAAAATCTCTTTACCTACCCTACTGCTCACTTTTCTCGGGCGGCGTCCAGATAGGTACATCAGCGCGCTCGGGTTCTTGCCAGTCTTGCTGCATCGCGCTGTTGAGTGATTCCTCCAGTTTCATAAACAGCTCACCGTAACGTGGGCTAAAGCTGATGCCGCCTTCAATCTCTTGCCAGGCGTTAAACAGCTCGTCCTCGTGAGCCTGCTCATTTTGCACAAACGACCAGGTCATTTGTTTCGCCCGCATGGGATGCACGCCCATGGCCGTCAACGCGTGGCCACCCAGTTCCAGCGCGGAGTGGTAGGTTTCACTGACCACATCATCGGCGCCAGCTTTACGCAGCTGATACCCGTGCCCGCGGTCAAAGGCCCGCGCCAGCACCCACACGTTAGGGTAATAGTGCTTAACATGCTGGATCATGTGCACCGCGCGATCACGGTCGTCAATGGCCACCACCAACATTCGGGCGCTTTCGATGCCCGCTCGTTCCAGAAGGTCCGAGCGGCTGGCATCACCAAAGTAGCTTTTGATATTGATCCGCCGTGAGTTTTCAATCTGCTCAAGCTCAAGATCCAGCACGACCATGGGAATATTATTAGCTCGCAGCAAACGGCAGATGATCTGCCCAAAACGCCCTACCCCAGCAACGATTACCGGCGCCTGTTCTTCGATATCATCAGCGTCGCGCGCCTCCCCTTTCGCACTCAGGTAACGGGGTAGAACAAGTCGGTCATAAGCGATAAAGAGAAGCGGTGTTAAAAACATTGAAAGCGCCACCACCAGCGACAGAATCTGCGCGGTATCCGGCGCAATAACACTGTTCTGTACGCTGTAGGTCAGCAACACAAACCCAAATTCACCGGCCTGGGCAAGGCTGAGCGCAAACAGCCAGAAGTTACTTCCACGGATCTTGAACAGCCAGGCTAGCGCCAGCAAAACGATGGCTTTAACCGCAATGACCGCTAACCCCAATGCAACGACCGTGACCCACTCGGCCGCCAATACTTCAAAATTGATCCCGGCGCCCACGGTGATAAAGAAAAGCCCCAATAAAAGCCCTTTAAATGGCTCTATATTGGCCTCAAGTTCATGCTTGAATTCACTGTTGGCAAGCACGACGCCCGCTAAAAATGCGCCTAACGCGGGTGATAAATTCACCAGGCTCATCAGTGCGGCAATACCAATTACCACCATCAGCGCGGTGGCGGTGAATACTTCGCGAAGCCCTGCCCCTACCACGTAGCGAAACAGCGGCGGGCCCAGGTAATAACCGCCCGCGATAACCGCGACAATGGCCCCGATGACGACCAGGGCATGGGCCCATCCAGGAAGATGCGTTACCAGATTAAAACTGCCGTGGTCATCTCCACCGCCACCGGTTCCCATCAACTCCGGCAGCGCCAGTAGCGGAATCAACGCGAGCATAGGGATTACGGCAATATCCTGAAATAGCAGCACCGAAAAAGCGCTACGCCCGCCCTCGGTTTTAGCCAGGCCTTTTTCATTTAACGATTGCAGTACGATAGCGGTGGAGGAAAGCGCAAAAATTAACCCAACCGTTAAGGCGGTTTGCCATACCAGGCCCAGCCACCAGGCAATGGCCGTACCCGCAATGGCGGTTATCACGACTTGCAACCCGCCAAGCCCCACCAAACGGACCCGCATTGCCCAGAGGCTTTTGGGGTCTAGCTCCATACCGACCAGAAAAAGCATCATCACCACGCCAAATTCGGCAAAGTGCTGAATAGTGGTGGTCTCTTGCCCTACCAGTCCAAAGACCGGCCCAATGGCAACCCCGGCCACGAGATATCCCAGCACCGACCCCAAGCCAAACCGTTTGGCAAGCGGCACTGCGATTACTGCCGCCAGAAGGTAGATAAATGCCTGGATAAAATAAGCCGTCATGCCGTACCCCTTAATCAAGATGACGGTATAGTAATCTATTACCGTCTGCGAACAAGCACCTTCCTCAAGACCCATTAGCGCTGAGCATTTAACGCCTATCCGTCTGCTTTCTCATCAATCCTATCGCTAACCCCAATGCCAGCCCTATTTCTTCCAGCCCTATTTCTTCCAGGCCTATTTCTTCCAGGCCTATTTCCAAGTCTGGGAATTACTTGACTTCTTCGCCAATCAATATATCGTACTAGTACGCTAGTACAGCCTTTCTATTATCGGTGCGCTCATGTCTTCAAAGAATTCGTCTTCACATGATTCCTACCACACCGAATTGATTACCTATCTATTGGCGATTGATAGCCCTGACGCCATGCATGAAGCGCTAAGCAATCTGCTAACGCCAGCGGAATATCTGGAAATCAGCAAACGGCTGCAAATTTTCAATCTGCTTCGTGAGGGAGTTCCCCACCGCAAGATTGCGGAAATGTTAGGGGTTGGCATTGCGACCGTTTCGCGTGGTTCACGCGCGCTAGGCACTTCTCACTCATTAATGGACCGCTGAACCATGACCATCCAAGCTACGCCTCAACAACACAGCCCGCGCCCGTTTACGCTGCCGCGTAAACCTCACTACGTCACGCTCGCGGCAGACTGTGATTTCTTTGCCTTATTCAAGAAGATAGAAAAGCAGTTTGCTACCTGCTACATGCTGGAGTCACTGGGCGAAGATAGCCATATGGCGCGCCATTCGATTATTGGCTTTGACCCTGAGTACACTATTTACGCGAATGGCCAAACGCTGAGTATTGAAGAGCGCGACGGCCATACCGAGCACTATTCAAGCGACAACCCTTATGCCCTGCTGCGTAGCCTGATACCGCAAAATATTATTTCGCGAAAATATGCCGGCGGGCTAAGCGGCTATTTAGGCTACGACGCGATGCAATACTTCGAGCCTACGCTTTCGTTAAAGGCCAATGATGACTTCGATACGTTTCGGTTTGGGCTTTATAAAGACGGGCTTATCCTCGACAAGATGACCGGCGAGGTAACCTACTTCTATTACGACCATAGCCGCTTTGATTTTCTGCAAACACTTATCGACGCCGAGGATATCGAGAGCGACGAACTGAAAATTACCGCGCTGGGCGACACCATGAGCCAGGCAGAACACGCCGCGGCGGTCGCCAAGGTCAAGCAGGATATTATCGACGGCAAGGTGTTTCAGTGTGAAGTCGGCTTTAAAAAGCGCTTTCGGGTAGAGGGCGATACGGTCGCCCTTTACGATCAGCTGCGAACAATCAACCCTTCGCCCCAGATGTACTATATGAAGTTTGGTGAACAGAAGCTGATTGGGGCAAGCCCTGAGCTGCTGTTTCGTCTACGCCAGGGTGAAATGGAAACTTTTCCCTTGGCAGGTACGACGACGCGGGGGCAAACGGCACAGGAAGATACCCAACTGGCGCGGGCGCTGCTTAACGATCCCAAGGAGATTGCCGAGCACAATATGATCGTTGATCTGCACCGTAATGATATTGGCCGGGTTGCCCAGTTTGGTACCGTTAAAGTGCGCAGCCTAATGGATATCAAGCGCTTTAGCCACGTTCAGCATATTTCCAGCGAAATTGTCGGCATTATTGCAGAGGGCGAAGACATGTTTAGCGCCCTGGCCAGCAACTTCCCGGCCGGCACGTTGACCGGCGCGCCCAAGATTGAAGCCATGAAAATCATCGATGACCTGGAAACCGATGGCCGCGGACCGTATGGCGGCGCGGTGGGCCAGTTTTCGTTTAACGGCGACTGCACTTTTGCCATTCCTATTCGTACCGTGTTTGTAAATGGCGAAAACGCTTATGTGCAGACCTGTGGTGGCAACGTGTTTGATAGTAACGCAGACGACGAGTATGAAGAGATTCGACGTAAATTCGCGGGTACACGTAAAGCCCTAGCGCCCTTTATGGATTCGGAGAGCCCGGCATGAAAGTGTTGATCATCGATAACTACGATTCGTTTACCTACAACCTTTATCAGTTCATTGGTGAGATTCTCACTACGGAAAAAAACCGCGGCTCGCTTGACGATTTTGACATTATCGTTGAGCGCAATGACCAGATTGAGTTTGCCGATATTGTCGCGATGGCGCCTGACCGTATTATTATTTCACCCGGGCCCGGCTCGCCCGATGACCCGCGCTACTTTGGCGTATGTGCCGATGTAATCAAGGAGTTGGGTAAAACCACGCCCCTGCTGGGGGTTTGTTTAGGCATGCAAGGCATCGTGCATGTGTTTGGCGGCAAGGTGGTAAAAGCGCCATTACCCATGCATGGCAAGATCAGCCCGGTCACCCATGATCAGCAGTCGGTATTTAAAGGCGTACCCGACCAGCTAGAGGTAATGCGCTACCACTCGCTGATTGCCGATGCAGACTCGCTACCTGAATGTCTGGAAGTGACCGCTACGGTGGGTAGCTTGCAGGCTGCTGACTTTGAACAGCGCAGTCGCTGGAACACTGTCGGCGAGTTCGAGCTAATGGGGGTCAAGCACCGCGATTATCCGATTCACGGCATTCAGTTTCATCCGGAATCCTTTGCGACCGAAGGTGGCAAAGAGCTGATTGCCAATTTTTTGCTGGCATAGCGATTGATTGACATTGCTTAACTGCATAAAAAAACTGGGGTTGCGGTCTGCAACGCCCAGTTTTTTTAGTGTTGAAGGATGAAGGCTTAAGCGTAATGCCTCCGTTAACGCCCTTTGCCTTCATCACCCAAGGTAAATGAGGGCGGGTCACTGGCGGGGAACGTATCTTCGACCGTATCGTCCACGTCGCCTTCGGTCCAATCGCCATTGACGCTATCAGCCGAGTAAACCGTGTAATCTTCGGCAAGCGTCAATTGACCATAATTTTCGCTCAGGTCATTTCGCTCTACCCAGATCCGATTACCGTCTGATTTGAGTATTTCAAGTTTCGTTTCAGCACTGGCATCCGACACGGTGCCTAGTACACTCCCATCCTGGGTATATATTATGGCATCTTGCAGCTCAGGCTTTGCCATCACAAGGTCCTCCATTGATATCCGAGTATCAATACCTTAGTTGGCGTTCTCATACTTGGGCAAGGTACGGGCGTCAACTTTGCTTTATAGCAATATTGAGATTTCTAAGCCTCATTTGCTTATTGAGGATAACTGTAACCAAAGCCCGTGCAAGCGCCTAAAAAGCCTAACGTTTTGTTTTGGGACGCGGTGCTTTTCCACGTGCAGCGGGTTTTCCAGCACTGGGGCGAGCTTTACTCGTGGGCTTGGCACTGCGCTTGCCTGCCGCTGCCGGTTTCCCCCCCGAGGCGGCTTTTGCCTTGGGATGTGTCTTGCCAGCCGCACCGGGCTTACCCTTAACGCTTGAGCGCGTTTTACCCGAAGCTGATTTTCCAGAGGCAGCTTTACCATTAGCCGGTTTACCAGAGGCCGCTTTACCAGCGCTGTGGGATTTTACCCCCGGCTTGCCCTGACGCGCATTTTGGCCGTTTTGCGTGCGGGGCTTGGCTTTCGGTTTAGCCTGTTTGGGCGCTGCCGGGGTAGCTTCAGAGCCCTCGGTAAGCGTGATAATCGTATCGATCTCTTTGGGCGTTAAATCGCGCCAGTCCCCTAGTGCTAACCCTTTAAGCGATACGTTCATGATCCGAGTGCGAATTAGCTGAGTAACCTCGTAGCCAAAATATTCACACATACGGCGAATCTGGCGGTTCAGGCCTTGCACCAGCGTAATCGTAAACGCAAACGTGGAGACTTTCTCTACGCTGCACTTTTTGGTCACCTGCCCCAGAATCGGCACGCCTTTTTGCATGCCTTCAACAAATTCATCCGTGATCGGCTTATTGACCGTCACTTGATACTCTTTTTCGTGATTGTTGTTGGCGCGCAGGATCTTGTTAACCAGATCACCGTTATTGGTCAGAAAAATCAGACCCTGGGAGTCTTTATCCAGCCGACCGATGGGAAAAATACGCGCGCCATGCTTTACAAACTCAACGATATTGTCTTTTTCACTCGACTCCGTGGTGCTCACAATGCCCACGGGCTTATTGAGCGCAATCAGAATCAGATCTTCCTCTTCCTGAGGCTCGATCTCCTGACCATTCACTTTTACCCGGTCGCCCGCCACCACCTGATCACCCGTGGTGGCCCGTCGGCCGTTAATCCAGACGTTACCCTGCTCCACAAACCGGTCCGCCTCTCGGCGCGAGCAAAGGCCGCTTTCACTGATGTACTTATTGATTCGGGTCGATTTTCGTAATGACATAACACGCCGTAAGGCTAAAAGGAGTTAAAAGCACCGCTAAAAAGAGGAGCCTGGCTGTTTTAAAAAGGCGATCTCTTCATCGGTTGATGCCCTCCCCAAAACCGCATTGCGGTGTGGGTAGCGGCCAAAGCGATCAATAATCACCTTATGGCGAATTTCAAAATCCAGGTTGTTTTCAAGCCCTGGCTGGTCAAACAGGCTAAGCGCCAGCGCGTGAATTGCCTTGGACTCGCTGTGCATATACGGCATATATAAAAAGCTGCGCTCTGCGGGGCTTAGCTCATCATCCGCACCTGCCGCCACGGCTTCCTGTGCCAGGGCTAAGGCCAACGCATCATACCCAAAGGCGCGGGCGTTATCGCGGTACATATTGCGAGAAAATTGGTCAAGCACAATAATTTCGGCCAAGCGGCCGTGGGAGGTCTCGCGCCATGAGTAGCATTCACATTGGGCAACTCGGGCATACAGCTCTGCAAACCGGGTAACAATTATCCGATCCATCTCGAGATCTTTTTTAAACCATTGCGCTGGCGTTAGTTCGTTAAACCAGAACTGTAGCACCGCTTGGGCATCTGGATTCATTGACGACTCCTGAAGTGTTAATTTATGCCGCCAGCGGCGCTGGCGGCATAAGCACAACTAGCCTGGGCACCTAGCCGGTATTGCGTAAGCCCGCGGCAATACCCGCCATCGTCACCATTAACGCGCGGGAAAGATCTGCGCTAATGGCGCCATCGGCATCGCGGTTACGCTGTAAAAGCTCGGCCTGTAACCCGTGCAGCGGGTCAATATAGGGGTTACGCACATCAATCGCCTGACGAATCAGCGGCGTATTCTCAAGCAGCTTTTCCTGCTGCAGAATATTCAACAGCACCTCTTCCAGGCGGGCAAAGCGTTCGCGTAGCTCTTTGCCCAGCAATTTAAGCGACGGCTCGTCGACCAGGCGGTGTTCATAGTACGCGGCAATGGCGGTGTCGGCCTTGGCGAGCAGCATCTCCAGCATGTCCAGATAGGTGCCAAAAAACGGCCAGTTCGTACGCATCTCCTGAAGCACTTCCAGTCCGCCCGGCTCCTCCAGGCGGCGGGCGAAGGCCTCGCCACTTCCCAACCACGCGGGCAGCATCAAGCGGATCTGTGTCCAGGCAAATATCCAGGGAATCGCGCGTAGCGTTTCAACACCTCCATCCTGGCGTCGCTTGGCGGGACGCGAGCCGAGCGGCAAACGCCCCAGCGCGCCTTCCGGCGTCACCGCGCGGAAATACGGCACAAAATCCGGGTTTTCACGCACGACGCCCACGTACCCTGCATGCGCAATGTGGGCGAGTTTGTCCATCTCTTCGCGCCAATGGGGCTCTGGCGCGGGAGGCGGCAGCAAGGTGGCCTCAAGCACAGCACAGGCATAAATTTCCATTGAGCGAAGGGCAATGTCCGGCTGGCCGAACTTGAAACGAATCATCTCGCCCTGCTCAGTGACCCGCAGGCTGCCATTTACCGAACCCGGGGGTTGCGACAAGATAGCGGCGTGTGCCGGACCGCCCCCACGGCCCACGGTACCACCACGCCCGTGTAACAGGGTCAAATCAACGCCATGCCGCTCACAAACATTCACCAGCGCTTCCTGGGCGCGGTACTGAGCCCAGGCAGCGGCTAACTGCCCGGCATCTTTGGCGGAGTCGGAGTAGCCGATCATGACTTCCTGACGATCCCCGATCAGCGCTCGATAACCGGGTAGCGTCAGTAGCTGCTCAATCACATCGCCCGCATGGTCCAGATCGTTGAGCGTCTCAAATAGCGGTGCAATGGGCAGCGTGACCTCACCACCAGCTTCTTTCATTAACAGCGCCACGGTGAGTACGTCCGACGGCTCGGCGGCCATGGAGATAATGTAAGTGCCGAGCGCTTCAGTATGTTCCTGAGCGATCACCTTAAAGGTATCCAGCACCTCACGGGACTCAGCGGAGCACTCCCAGCGGCGCGGAATAAGCGGGCGCCGCGAGGCAAGCTCTTCGAGCAGAAAGGCCTGGCGCTGGGCTTCGTCCCACTCTTCATAGTGGCCCAGCCCCAAGGTGCTGGTGAGCTCTTCAATGACCTGAGCGTGGTGGCTGGCTTCCTGACGCAGGTCCAGCTTGGTAAGCGTAACGCCAAACACGGCGACACGGCGCAGAGTATCCAGCAGTGAACCGTTGGCGACGGTATCCAGCCCCACATCGCAAAGCGAGCGATAGCAGGCAAGCAATGGCGCGTATATCTGATCGCGGGTTTCAACAATCGGACCGCCATCATAATTACGACCATCCAGTTTGGCCTTGGCCCAGTCGCGGGTGGCTTCCATTTTAAGCAGCAGGCGTTTAAGCAGTTCGCGATACGGCTCGGCCACATCGCCGACTTCGGCTTTCAAAGCGCTGTTGGCCTTCCACATGGAGAGCTCGGTTTTGAGCTGCTCTAAATCGCGCAGGTAAAGGTCTGCCGCCATCCAGCGCCCTAACAGAAGGACTTCGCGAGTAACGCGTGCGGTCACATTGGGGTTACCGTCGCGGTCCCCACCCATCCACGATGCATAGCGAATAGGCGCGGCATCCAGGGGCAGGCGCTCGCCGGCATTTTCCAGAAGCAGGTTATCCAAGTCGCGATGAAAATCCGGTACGGCCTGCCACAGCGAATTCTCGATGACCGCAAAGCCCCATTTGGCCTCATCAACCGGGGTAGGTCGTTCATGACGAATTTCATCGGTATGCCATGCCTGACTAATAAGCTCTTCGAGGCGCCCCTGGGCGCGAGCGCCGCGCTCGGGGTAGTCTTCAGAACCCTCAATCGCGGTCAGACACTCATCGATAGCATCGTATTTTTGAATCAACGTGCGGCGGATAACCTCGGTGGGATGCGCGGTAAGCACCAGCTCGACACGCATGTTGGCGAGAGTTTCCACCAGTTTGCGCGGTGAGTTACCTGCCTGTTGGGCACGCGCCAGCAACTCGTCCAACGCTGGCTGTGAGCCAGGTTTGTAATCCTCTACGCGCCGAAAACGCGCCCGATAGTGCTGCTCGGCAATGTTGGCAAAGTTTAAAAACTGGTTAAAAGCGCGCGTTACCGGCAGCAGGTCACGCTCGGGTAATTTGCGTAAATATTCGATAAGTTCGCGCTGCTGAAGGGAGTCCCCTTGGCGGCCACGCTTGGCATGTGCCCGGATTGTTTCTATTTTATCGACAAAAGCTTGGCCCAGATCATCGGCGATTGTACGCCCCAGGCTATCGCCCAGAATACGGACGTTATCGCGCAGCGATTCGTGTAGGTCATGACTCATTGGCAAGGCCTCCTAGCGGGGTCGCGTCGTTATCAGGTTAACGTTAAAAATTTATTCTTGATCTTTAGCCGCCTGCCAGTGGGCTTCCATCTCATCCAGGGAAGCCTCGGTTAGCGGACGTTGGCTCGCATGTAACGTGCGCTCCACATAGCGAAAACGGCGCTCGAACTTGGCATTGGTACCACGTAAACACTGCTCAGGGTCAGCGCCGAGCGTTCGGGCTAAATTTGTCACCGCAAACAGCAGATCCCCCACTTCCGCTTGGGCGTGGCGGGTATCACCTTCCGCCAGGGCTTGTTCCACTTCCTCAAGCTCCTCACGGATTTTATCGACAACGCCGCGCGCATCGGGCCAGTCAAACCCCACCCGCGCCGCACGTTTGGAGAGCTTGGCGGCGCGGCTTAATGCTGGCAGCGTATGGGGCACATCATCCAATACAGAAGGTGCATCAGCGGCGGTGCGCTCGGCGCGCTCTTCTGCCTTAAGCGATTCCCAGCGGCGGTTAACCTGTTGGGTTTGTAGTTCTTCAGCGCTCACACCCGGTGGGCGGCGCGAGGCAAGCGTGCCCTCTGGAAACACGTGCGGATGACGGCGCAGCATTTTAGCCGTCAGCGTATGCACGATATCGTGAAAATCAAACCGCTGCTCTTCCGCGCCAAACTGGGCGTAATACACCACTTGAAAGAGTAGATCGCCAAGCTCGCCCGGCAGCTCATCGAACGCGCGCCGCTCAATGGCATCGGCAACCTCGTAGGTCTCTTCCAGGGTATGCGGCACAATACTGTCCCAGCCCTGCTGAATATCCCACGGGCAGCCCTGTTCAGGGTCACGCAGCACCTGCATCAACGTCAGCAGGTCATCCAGGTTATAGCGCATCAGCGCCCTCCATGCTGATCGTCTTTATTAGGGTCTGCGTTTCGAAGACGACGTACTTCAGTCACATTGGGCAGCTGCTGGATACGCGAAAAGAGCCGACCCAGTGACTCAAGACCATCTACCTCGAGCGTAATCCGCAGCCGCGCGATGCCTTCGTTGGTGTCGGTCAGGGTATTGACCGCCAGCACATTGACCTTTTCATTGCCCAGCAGGCCCGTTACATCCCGCAGTAGACCGGAGCGGTCCCAGGCCTGAATTTCGATGGTGACCGGGTAGCGGGTATGTGCGCGTTCGCCCCACTCCACTTCAATAATCCGCTGCGGTTCTTCCATGCGGAGCTGCAAAATATTGCTGCAATCCTGACGGTGAACCGTCACTCCTCGCCCCTGGGTAATAAACCCGACAATCGACTCGCCCGGAACCGGTCGGCAGCAGTTGGCCATGCTGGTTTTTAAATTGCCTACGCCGAGTACCGTGATGTCGCTTTTGGGCGTTTTACTGGGTAGCCGACGGGGCTTGGCAAGCAGGCGCTCCAGCTGTTCCTGATCGTCGGTTTCGCCAAACAGCTGCTGCGCTTGATGCAGCACTTGTCCGATCCGTAAATCTCCCGCACCAATCGCTGCGTACATATCATCAGCGTTTTGATAATTGACCGCATCAGCAAGCTTGGGTAGATCCAGCCCATCGACGTCCAGACGGCGCATTTCTCGCTCAAAGATTGCGCGGCCCTCGTCCAGGTTTTGATCGCGCGCCTGATGCTTGAACCATGCCTGAATTTTGGCGCGCGCCCGGGAAGTGCGCACATAGCCCAGACTGGGGTTTAACCAGTCCCGGCTCGGACCGCCTTTGGTGGCGGTAAGAATTTCCACCTGCTGGCCCGACTTGAGCTTGTAAGTCAGCGGTACAATGCGGCCATTGACCTTGGCGCCCCGGCAGCGGTGGCCGATTTCGGTATGAACGCGGTAGGCAAAATCGATGGGCGTGGCAATCCGCGGCAAGTCGATAACGTGCCCGTCGGGGGTAAATACGTAGTTGCGATCCGGCGCGACATCGCTTGAAAGCCCTTCGCGTAGATCACCAAAGCCGCCCACTTCATCCTGCCATTCCAGAACCTGACGCAGCCAGGCGATTTTTTCTTCATAGCTGCGGCTTTTGGCGTTGGTATCGTGGCCCTTGTAACGCCAGTGGGCACATACTCCAAGCTCGGCGTCATCGTGCATGGCAAAGGTTCGGATCTGGATTTCGAGCACTTTATTTTCAGGCCCGACCACCGCGGTGTGCAGCGACTGATAGCCATTTTTCTTGGGGTTGGCAATGTAGTCGTCAAACTCGTCGGGTACGTGGTGCCAGCGCGAGTGGACAATGCCCAACACGGTGTAGCAGTCGGTCACTTCGGGAACCAGGATACGCACTGCACGGACGTCGTGAACTTCAGAGAAGTCGATCCCCTTGCGCTTCATTTTGCGCCAGATCGAATAGATATGCTTGGCCCGGCCGCTCACGTCATGATGGGTAATGTGCTGCGCTTCCATCAGACCTTTGAGGGTTTCCACCACGTCATGTATGTAGCGCTCGCGATCAAGACGCTTCTCGGCGAGCAGCTTGGCGATTGCTTTATACTCATCTTCATGCAGATAGCGAAACGAAAGGTCTTCAAGCTCCCACTTGATCTGTCCGATGCCCAATCGGTGAGCGAGCGGCGCGTAAATATCAGCCACTTCCCGCGCCACCTGCAGGCATTTTTCAAGCGGGGCGTCCTTGACCTGACGTAGCGCACAGGTGCGCTCGGCAATCTTGATCAGCGCAACGCGAACGTCCCCCACCATGTTGACCAGCATTTTGCGCAGATTTTCCTGCTGATTATGCTGGCTCATACCGTGATTGGGGGCGAGCGGATAGCTGATGGCCGCCATTTGCAGCACACCATCGATCAAGGTGGCGACTTCACTGCCAAACCGCTTGGTAACGGCGTCCAGGCTGAGCAGTTCTTCGCGCACGGCGCGATAGAGTACGGCGGCTTCCAAGGTTGCCTGGTCGAGTTTCAGGTCGGCCAGGATATCGGCCATTTCAAGCCCCATACGGAAGCTTGAACCGGGAGATAGCCATACGCGATGGTTATTAGGCGCCTCACGATCCAGCTTTTCAGCCAGCTCACTGGCCTCTATAAGGCGTTCGGGTTCACGTAAGCGCACATCTTCTTGTAGGCGCGTTAACCATTGTTGTATGTCCACCTTGCCGCTAGCCATCAGCGGTTGGTCTTCACGCACTTTCACCATGACTATGATTCATCCCTTCAGGGTGTTAGCCAACACTGGCCAACACCGTGGCTTGATGCGATGGGCAGGCTAGCCCTCGTACTCGAACAGCATCAGCGTTTCCATATGCGCAGTGTGCAGGAACATATCCGCCACTGCCACTTGCTTGATTCGGTATCCTGCATGCAACAGATGCGCCGCATCACGGGCAAGCGTTGCCGGGTCGCAAGAAACATAGGCCACACGGGGGACCGGGTAACGGCCAAGCGCCTGACAAATACTTTCGGCACCGTTACGGGGCGGGTCCAGCACCAGTGCATCAAGGTTGCCCTGGGCCTTTAATAGCCCATTAATCGCCGCGTCATCGCTTAGATCAGCCTGTTGGGCACTAACGTCTAGCTGATTACGAGCTGCGTTCGTCTTGATCCGTGCCACCATGCTGGGGCTACCCTCGACCGCATGAACCTGGGCGCCGCCCATTGCCAGCGGCAGGCTGAAATTGCCCATTCCGGCAAATAGATCCACGATGCGCTGGCCGGGCGAAGGCGCTAACCACGCTACCACTTCAGCTACCATCAATTGGTTGACTTCAGCGTTTACCTGCAAAAAATCGCCGGGTAAAAATGTCAGCGGTAGCGGCGGCTGGCCCTGTATACGCAAGGTTTCTTCAAGCACGGGTTCTGCGCTGTACCAATGCAGTTCAGCTGACTCGCGCCCCACCCAGGCGCCAAGCGCGATGCCCTGCTGCTCGGCAAACTGCTGCCAACGCTCGGTATCACCCGCATGCTGTTTAAGCTGACGCACCAACAGCACGCATTCAGAGGCGGTTGCCAATAGCTCAATATGACCTACCTGACGGGGTGCCTCAAGCGTGGTCAAGAACGTCCGTAAAGGAGGCAATAGCGCTTGTAGCGGTTCGACCAGCACGTAACACTGGTTGATATCGATAAGCCGGTGGCTATGGGCAGCCCGAAAGCCAAGCAGGACGTTATTTTGTCCATCGACCTTAACGCCCAGCCGTGCCCGGCGCCGATAGTGTTCCGTGCTGCCGTGTAGTAAACGGGGAGTATCTAATGTAATCCCTTGGCGGGCAAAGAGCTCACGCAACACGTCCTGCTTATGTACGCGCTGAGTCTCGATATCCATATGCTGCAGCTGGCAGCCGCCGCACTGGCCAAAATAGCCACACGGCGGTTCAACACGCTGCGCTGAACGGCTCAGCAATGCTTTTACATGCGCTTCATCAAAGCGCTTACGGTTAACGTGCACGGCCACTTCGACCCGCTCGCCAGGCAGCGTGCGGTCAACAAACACCGCCTTGCCGGCGGCGTTGTGGGCAACGCCCCGGCCATCATGGGCCAAGCGTTCAATGACTAATGAGTCGCTCTCAGAAGAGACCGGCGTTTTTGGCGCGGACGTTCGCGTAAGCCCTGATTTTCCTGACGCAGCACGCGATGGACGCCGCTTACCCAGCATGGCCATTTATAGCTCCGGGGCGTACAAGCCCGTTGAGAGGTAGCGGTCACCCCGATCACAGACAATAAAGACAATGACCGCATTTTCGGTTTGCTCGGCAATTCGCAAAGCCCCTGCCAGGCTGCCGCCGGAGGATACCCCAGCAAAAATGCCCTCTTCACGCGCTAGGCGCCGCATATGTTCTTCGGCCTCTTGCTGGCCAATATCCAGAGTGGTATCCACCCGTGGCGCTTCAAAGATGCTCGGAAGATAGGCTTCGGGCCAGCGACGAATACCCGGGATGCTCGCGCCATCGGCAGGCTGCAGGCCGACAATCTGAATAGCTGAATTTTGCTCTTTCAGATACCGCGAGACGCCCATAATGGTGCCTGTAGTGCCCATGGAGCTGACGAAATGGGTGATCTCACCCTGGGTCTGCTGCCATAACTCCGGCCCCGTGGTACGGTAGTGCGCCAGCGGGTTATCCGGGTTGGCAAACTGATTCAGCGGCTTGCCCTCGCCTTTGGCAATCATGCTGTCAGCAATATCCCTAGCTTCTTCCATGCCGCCGGCTTTGCTGGCAGAAATTAGCGTGGCGCCATAGGCGGCCATCGCCTGTTTGCGCTCTTCCGAAGAGTTTTCAGGCATGATCAGGACCATTTTGTAGCCCTTGATGGCCGCCGCCATGGCAAGCGCAATGCCCGTATTGCCCGAAGTAGCCTCGATGAGCGTGTCGCCGGGAGTGATATCACCCCGCGCTTCTGCTTCATTGAGCATGGATAACGCGGGCCGGTCTTTAACAGAACCAGCTGGATTATGGCCTTCAAGCTTGGCGAGCAGCGTATTGTTGCGTCCTGCGGTAATTCTTTTTAGGCGCACCAGCGGCGTATTGCCTACTACATCCTCTAGCGTGGGATAATTCATCTTACGTTCCTTATCATAACCGTTATGCTGCATTATATCGGTGCTGCCTTACGCTTGACAGGCAACCTTATTGAATTGCGGGCTTCTTTCATGTCATTGAACACGCGTTTGTTATTTGCACTACTCGGTTTTCCGCTATTGGTGTATGCCATGATGTCTGTTTTGTTGATGGTACAAAGCGAGACAGCACAGCGCGATGCTTTTAAAGAACGCCTTCAAGATGTTGGCGAGTTACTAGCCCCCAGCCTTCAAACTGCGATGGTAGAGGCTGATTCTGAGCGTCTGGAAAGACTGGCTCGCCAATTATTGGATCATCACGGGCTCAGCGCGGTGAGCCTTTTTGATGAGCAGGGCAACCGTTTGTTGGCACTTGGGCGCTCAACCAAGCTCTCCCCACGACTAATGCCACCCCTCTCAACCCAGGTGGAAGAGGAAGATACTATCTGGCGACTGCTGGTGCCCCTGGGTAATGCTCAGTTCGACATACGCCGCACCGGAACAGGCTGGCTTGAAGCAGAAGTGAATACCCATCCACTGACACTTGAACGCTATAAGCTTCTAGCCAGTTTAAGCCTGGGGGGTATGCTGCTGGGATTGCTGCTGTTTCTCGGCGCCTTCGCCCTCAGTCGGTATATTTCCCGTCCTATCGAAGAAGCCAACCAAGCGCTCTATCGCTTGTCGCGGGGTGACTACCGGCAGTATTTAACCCCCGCCCGGCCTATTGAGCTTAACCAGTTAGCGGTTCATGTAAATAGCCTGACAGAGCACTTTCAGCAGTCGCAACGTGACATGCAAACGCAAATCGAGCAAGCCACCAGCGAACTGCAAGAATCAATGGAAACCATTGAAGAGCAAAATATCAAGCTCGACTTGGCGCACCGCAGCGCGTTGCGGGCCAATGCGGTTAAATCAGAATTCTTAGCCAACATGAGCCATGAAATACGCACACCGCTCAATGGTATTATTGGCTTTTGTCGTTTACTGGGCCGCTCAACGCTGGATCATCGCCAGCAAGAGTGGCTTGAACACGTTCATCGCGCCTGCAATAACCTGCTAATGCTGGTCAATGACGTACTCGATTTCTCCAAGCTTGAGGCCAATCGCCTAACGCTTGAAGAAGTCGATATTGATATTGTGCCCCTTCTGGATGAAGTCATCGGCCTGCATGCGCCAGAGGCCCAGCGTAAACGTCTACATCTGGTTACCATGGTTTATGATGATGTGCCCACGCCGCTTAGCGGCGACCCGCTGCGTATCCATCAGGTACTTAGCAATCTAATTGGCAATGCCCTCAAATTTACCCATGAGGGTGAAGTGATTGTGCGCGTGATGCTCGACAATCAGGAAGGTCAGCACGTGGTGCTGCGTATCAGTATCAGCGACACCGGCATTGGCCTGAGTGAGGAGCACCAACAGCAGCTATTTAGCGCGTTTTCCCAAGCGGAACCCAGCCATTCACGCCAGTTCGGCGGAAGTGGCCTGGGGCTTACCATCTGCCGCCAACTGATTGAACGCATGGGGGGCGAGATCAGCGTGGAAAGCGAGCTTGGCCAAGGAACGACGTTCTCCTTTACCCTGCCCCTACTGGCCAACCAAAGCGGTGAACGGCTGCCCGAGCTAAATCTGGAAAGCCCTCTCATACGCCTTTATGAGCCGCATATTCCTACCCGTCATGCATTGGAATATTTACTGGAGCGCTGGGGTGCAATCCCCATGGCGTTTAGCGCCAAGGGCGAAGAAGACCTGCTGATTTTAGGCCTTGAACAAGAAGAGTTTGAAGCTGCGAAAAGACATGAATGGCAACAATTAATTGAACAGGCCGGCTGCCCAGTGCTGATTCTGGCCAACACCACTAGCTTTGATTTACCCCCCTGGGAGCTTCCCCATGGCGGCGAAATGCTGTGTAAGCCGTTTACCCGCGTACAGCTAGCTACCACGTTGCGCCACTTACTTCAGCCGGTGCAAAAAAAGCTCGCGCCCCCCATATCCCGCTCACTTAAACCGCCGGTCGCCTCGGCTATCCATATTCTGATCGTTGACGATAATGCATCCAACCGAGAACTACTTAAGGCTATGCTCGAAACTGAGCAAATACGCATTACGCTGGCATCCAGCGGTCAGGAGGCGCTGGCCTTTGCGCTTAATCACACGGCGGATATCGTGCTTATGGATATCCGCATGCCCGGCATGGACGGTGTTCAAACAAGCCAGGCACTACGCCGCATCAGCAATCGCTGGTCGCGCTGCCCGATTGTCGCGGTCACCGCGCATGCCTTAAGTAACGAGCGCCAGCAGTGGCTGGCGGCGGGTCTGGATGATGTGCTGATCAAGCCTATTGATGAAACGCAGCTTCAGCAGCTATTGCAGCGTTTTTTGGACATTACAGCTTATCTGCCCGCCAGCACGCAGGCCACTTCCCAGGAGAGCTCGCTGAGCTCCCCGACGAGCGAAGCGCTGCCTGCCGTCGATCTGGCGCTGGGCACACGGCTTGCCGGAGGTAAGAAGCACCTTGCCTACGAGCAGCTAATTCGCTTGATCGATAATCTGGAAGAAACCGAAGAAAAAATACACACAGCTTATGCGCGCAAGGATGTAGAAGCCCTCATTGACTGGGTGCATGGTCTCAACGGCGCTAGCCGCTACTGTGGTGCGCCTGAGCTTGCATTGCTGGTTGAAACGCTGGAAACACGGCTGCGCACCAGTGGGTTGAACCACGCCGAAAGCCTGCTGGAAGCGCTTTATAGCGCCATGGCCCGCCTGCGCACGCAGCGTAGTATGCTGGCCCGTGGGGCTAACGCTCAAGAATGACAAAGGCGACGGCATACTCGGCTTCATCACTTAACGTGATGTGGCTGGTGGTGGCACCCGATGCCTGCATTAGCCGCTTGGCTTCATGACTTAACTGCAGATGGGGCTTACCCAGGGCGTCATTGACGACCTGAATATCGCCCCACTGCATACCGCTGCGAAGACCCAGCCCTAGCGCTTTTACAAAGGCTTCTTTAGCGGCGAACCGTTTGGCCAGATAGGCCGTTGGTTTGCCCTTTTGCTGCCAGGTGGCGTACTCATCAACCCCCAGAATCCGCCTGGCAAAGCGTGGCCCATGACGCTCCATCGCCTGCGCAAAGCGCGCAACCCGGGCAATATCCGAGCCGATACCCACGATCATGATTTAGTGACCGCAGCATTCATGGTGGTTATGCGCATGATCATGGTCGTGTTCGTGGTCATGCGCATCTAAAGCGGCCATCAGGCCTGCTTCCTGACCGGCGATAATAAGCCGTTTCATTTCCTGCACGGCCTCTTTAAGGCCGACAAACAGCGCGCGGGCAATAATGGCATGGCCAATATTTAGCTCATTAACCCCGGGCAGCGCGGCTATCGCTTCTACGTTGTGGTAGTGAAGGCCGTGCCCTGCGTTAACCACCAGACCTAGCGATACCGCGTGCGTGGCGGCAGTGGTCAAACGCTCATACTCTGCATTGGCCACATCACTGCCCGGCTTGGCTTCGGCATAAGCGCCGGTATGCAGCTCAATGGTCGGTGCGCCAGCGCGATGGGCCGCGTCGATTTGCGCTTCTTCAGGGTCGATAAATAGCGACACGTCACAACCGGCTTTTTTTAGCCGTTCACACGCGCTGGCAATAGCGTCAAAGCCACCGACCACATCCAATCCGCCTTCGGTCGTAAGCTCTTCACGCTTCTCCGGTACCAGGCAAACGTGAGCCGGACGCACTTCCTCGGCCAGCGCAAGCATCTCCTCGGTCACCGCCATTTCCAGGTTCATACGAGTATTGAGCATCTCGGCCAATAGCCTTACATCGCGAGGCTGAATATGGCGCCGGTCTTCACGTAAGTGCACGGTAATACCATCGGCGCCCGCTTCTTCGGCAAGTAAAGCGGCCTGCACCGGATCAGGGTAGCGGGTGCCGCGCGCCTGACGCAGCGTGGCGATATGATCAATATTAACGCCTAGCAAAATGCGAGGAGGATGCATAACTGTCTCCAATCAAGAAAAGTCGTAAACGTAGACTATGGTTGACGTCGGCGGGCTAGCGCCACCATAAGCTCTCGAGAACGCAGAGCGGTCGACCCCAAGTGCGGCGCCAGCGCGGCACGCATAACGGATTTTAGAACGTTGGCAAGACCCGCATGCTGCCAGTCGCCTTGTTCCACATAGCGCAGTGCGCGAGCTTCGAGCCCGTTATCTGCGGGTAGAAAAGCGCGGCTCTGCGGATCAAACCGGTAGCGAACCTGTGGGTCTAGCGGATTGCCGTCGGGTGTACAAAAACGCGGCGTCGCTTCGAGCGCTTCAAGCAAAGCCCACTCGTAGCGGCGCAAGGCTAAAGCCCGTTCAGAAGGGATAGGTAGCGCTTCAAGCAGGGCCGTATAGAAGGCAAAAACATCGCCCGCAATAAGCTCTAATGGCAATAAGCGGGTGGCAATTTCATTGGCGTAAAGGCCGCATAGCAAGCCCTCACCCGCCAATAATGCCGTCTGCCCACGCGACTCCATTAAAGTAAGCCGCTTGAGATCCCGCTCACCGCGCCAGCTAACAAACAGTGGCGTGAACGGCTGCAAGCGTTGACGTGACTTTGACCCCGGCCGTTGCCCGCCATGGGCAACGGCGCGTATGCGGCCATTATTCAGCGTTAATAAATCTACCAGTGCACTGGTTTCACGATAAGGCTTGCGGTGCAGTAAGAACGCGGGCTCCGCTGACATCGCAACACTCAATCGAGGTCGTAACCCAGGCTTTTCAAAGCACGCTCGTCATCGGACCAACCGCGCTTCACTTTCACCCACATATTAAGCATGACCTTGGTGCCCAGCGCACGCTCCATATCCAGACGCGCTTCACGGCCAATGCTCTTGATCCGATCGCCGTTTTCACCGATCAGAATCACCTTCTGACCCTGGCGTTCCACCAGAATCAACGCGCTGATATGCGTGACGCGCTCGGTTTCGCGGAACTCTTCGATCTCGACGGTCATCTGGTACGGCAGCTCGTCACCCAGCTGGCGCATGACTTTTTCGCGCACCAGCTCCGCGGCCATAAAGCGCAGGCTCTTGTCGGTAATCTGATCTTCGGGGAAGAAATGCACGCTTTCCGGCAGGTACTTGGCCACTTCCTCTTCCAGCGTATCCACCTGAGTGCCGTGTTTAGCCGAAATAGGCACTACCGCTGCAAACTCGCGCCGCGCGCCCACTTCCGCAAGCCAGGGGAGTAAATCACCCTTGTCCTGAAGGCGATCGACCTTGTTGACCGCCAGAATCACCGGCGCTTTAACGTGTTCAAGGCGCTTGAGTACCGCCTGATCTTCCTCGGTCCAGCGAGTGCGGTCGATAATAAACACCACACAGTCGACATCACGCAGCGCCTGGGTAGCCGCCTGGTTCATAAAGCGGTTGATGGCTTTATTGCGGTCTTTCGACATGATGTGCATGCCGGGCGTATCCACGTAGATAAACTGCGTGTCCTCAACCGTTTTAATGCCCATTACCTGGTGACGCGTGGTTTGTGGACGCCGTGAGGTAATGGAGATTTTTTGCCCCAGAATTCGATTCATGAGGGTTGATTTGCCTACGTTAGGCCGTCCGACGATGGCCACAAAGCCGCAGGATTGGCTCATGATTTGTCTCCTGATTTTTTCTCAAGGTACGAAAGCGCTTCTTCGGCCGCCTGCTGTTCAGCATGGCGGCGGCTAGGGCCTTTACCGGTGGTATGCTCGCTTAGTAGCTCAATGTAGCACTCCACGGTAAAGGTCTGGGCATGCGCCTCGCCCTTTACAGAGACCACTTCATAGCGCGGCAGCGCTGCCTGACGCGATTGCAAAAACTCTTGTAAGCGTGTTTTAGGATCTTTCTGGGTATCTTGTAACGAGATATTCTCTAGCCGCTCGGCGTACCAGGAAAGAACGCGTTCTCGGACGACATCCATACCGGCGTCCAGATAAATGGCCCCGATTATCGCTTCAACCGCATCGGCGAGGATCGACTCGCGACGATGCCCTCCGCTTTTCATTTCCCCGGAACCCAGGCGCAAGCATTCGCCAAAGGTCATTTCACGGGCTAGTTCAGCCAGCGTCTGGCCTTTCACCAAACGTGCACGAAGGCGCGACAACTGCCCTTCGCGCGCCTGAGGGAAACGCTGAAACAAAGCTTCTGCGATAACGAAGTTAACAATCGAGTCGCCTAAAAACTCCAGGCGCTCATTGTTACGCCCACCGTAGCTTCGGTGAGTCATGGCCAACTCCAAGAGCGATTCGTCGCCAAAGGTGTGGCCGATTCGTCGGCAAAAAGCGTTTAAGGAATTACTCACAGAGCTCCTACGTCATTGACGTTAACTAAAGTGACATGATTGATCAAAACCAACCTAAACCCGTTCATTCAATGCTTCGCACACTGCTAAAGCTTGGCAGACCGCCATCCCAATGCATCCATACGGCAAAGGCACGCCCCACGATATTTTCTTCGGGTACAAATCCCCAGTAACGGCTATCGTTGGAGTGATCGCGGTTATCGCCCATCATGAAGTAGTGGCCTTCGGGCACTTCGACTTCACGCATCTGCGGCCCAGGGTCGCGCGGGTTGTTATAAATGGCGTGGCTCGCGCTGCCCAGCTGCTCTTGCAATAATAGCTCTTGAGGCGCGGTTTCGGGACCTTCTTCGACCAGCGTCTTGGCTATCGGCTCATCGTTAATGTATAGCTGCTTATCTTCGTAGCGAATACGGTCACCCGGCAGGCCTACCACACGTTTGATGAAGTTGACCGATGGCTCGTCGGGAAAGCGGAATACCATCACATCGCCGCGTTCAGGATCATCCACTTCCAGGATACGGTCATGAACGACAGGCAGGCGAAGTCCGTAGGCAAATTTGTTTACCAGGATAAAGTCACCAACCTCGAGGGTTGGCCGCATTGAGCCCGAGGGGATCTGGAACGGCTCGACAATGAAGCTGCGTACCACCAGCACCACCAGCAGTACCGGGAAGAACGAGCGCGCGTAGTCCACAGGCCATGGCTCTTTGAGCAGCTTATCCCGCGTAGGCCCATCCACGCCTTCAACCGTCGCCGCCTCCGCCTTGGCCAGGCGTTCACGCCGCTTGGGACGCAGCCAGACAGCATCAATGAAATAAATGACCCCTGAAATTGCAACGGCCAGTACCAGCAGTAATGAAAAATCCATAGAGGACGTATTCCCTAGTCGTTAACCTTGAGCACAGCGAGGAAGGCATCCTGGGGGATTTCAACACGCCCCACCTGTTTCATCCGCTTTTTACCGGCTTTCTGTTTTTCCAGCAGTTTCTTCTTACGGCTTACGTCGCCGCCATAACACTTGGCGGTCACGTTCTTGCGCAGTGCCTTGACCGTGGAACGTGCCACGACCTGACCACCAATGGCCGCCTGAATAGCCACGTCAAACATCTGACGCGGAATCAGCTCTTTCATTTTCTCGACCAGCAACCGGCCACGGCTGTGGGCGTGGTCACGGTGAATGATCACCGCGAGGGCATCTACCTTTTCGCTGTTGATCAGTACATCCAGACGCACCAGCTTGGCCGCTTCAAAACGCTCGAAATTGTATTCAAGCGACGCATAGCCACGGGAGATGGATTTCAGACGGTCAAAGAAGTCCATGACCACTTCCGACATCGGCAGCTCATAGGCCAGTTGAATCTGATTACCCAGGAACTGCATGTCCTTCTGGGTCCCACGGCGCTGCTCACACTCGGTGATCACGTTGCCCACGAACTCCTGCGGTACCAGAATGCTGGCCCGTACGATAGGCTCACGCATTTCATCCACGTCTGCCATATCCGGCAGTTTGGAGGGGTTGGAGACGTAGGTGACATCGCCATTTTTCATGGCGAGTTCGTATACCACGGTAGGTGCAGTGGTAATGAGATCAATGTCGTATTCGCGCTCAAGCCGCTCCTGGATGATTTCCATGTGCAGCGTGCCGAGGAAACCAACGCGGAAACCAAAGCCCAGGGCATCCGAGTTTTCCGGTTCATACTCTAAAGAAGCATCGTTGAGCGCGAGCTTTTCAAGCGCATCACGGAAGTCTTCGTAATCATCGGCGCTGACCGGGAACATCCCGGCATACACCTGAGGCTTCACCTTTTGGAAACCCGGCAGACGCGGCACATCGGGCGTTTTGGTATGGGTGATGGTGTCACCCACCGGCGCGCCGTGGATCTCTTTAATCCCGGCGACAATAAAGCCCACTTCACCGGCGCGCAGAATGTTGGTTTCTTTGCGCAGCGGAGTAAAAATGCCCACTTCGGTGGTGTTCCAATCGCGGCCCGTTGACTTGATACGGATTTTTTCGCCCTTGCGCAGCGTGCCGTCAAACAAGCGCACCAGCGAAACAACGCCCAGATAGTTATCAAACCAGGAGTCAATGATTAGTGCCTGCAGGGGCGCATCCCGGTCGCCTTTGGGCGGCGGAATATCCCGAACCAAACGCTCAAGCAGACCATCAATACCGATACCGCTTTTGGCTGACACCTGACAGGCGTCAGTAGCATCAAGGCCAATGATTTCCTCGATTTCTTGCGCTACCTTGTCCGGGTCGGCCTGGGGCAAGTCGATTTTATTGAGGACGGGCAGCACTTCCAGGCCCTGCTCAATAGCGGTGTAGCAGTTAGCCACCGACTGCGCCTCGACCCCTTGGGCCGCATCCACAACCAGCAGCGCCCCTTCGCAGGCATAAAGCGAGCGCGATACTTCGTAGGAGAAATCCACGTGCCCGGGCGTATCGATGAAATTGAGCTGATACACCTCGCCATCGGCCGCGGTGTAATCGAGCGTCACTGACTGCGCTTTAATGGTAATGCCGCGCTCGCGCTCAATATCCATGGAGTCGAGCACTTGCTCTTTCAGCTCACGCTGGGTCAGGCCGCCACAGGTTTGAATCAAACGGTCAGAAAGGGTCGATTTCCCGTGGTCAATGTGAGCGATAATTGAGAAGTTTCTTATGTTTTTGAGCTTGCTGCTAGAAACGTCATGGGACATCGAAAGTGTTCTGCCTTAGTGGTACGCAAGCGGCTCTAAAACTGGCCGCCTCGAAAGTTTAAAGCTCGAAAACAGTCGGCCCATTGGCCGCTTTATCTATTTTCGTTAAAAAGATAAGCGCTATTGTAGCGATATGCGGGGGATAGGAACAGCAGTCCGGCGTGAACCGCCGGACTGAATAGGCAGGAAAAGCGTTTATTCTAGGCGCAGAGCGACAAACAGTGAGCGACCATCACGATAAATACGCAGTGGAATTGCCCGATCGCTAGGCAGTCCTTCAACAATGCTTAGCAGCTCATCGGCTGATGACACACCCCGGTGGTCAATGCTTACCAGTACATCACCCACTTGCAGGCCCGCCTGTGCGGCAACGCTACCCGGCTCAACCTGGCGAACTTCAACACCTCCATCGATGCTCAAGCGCTCACGCACGGTATCGTCAAGCTCAGCGACCGAAATACCTAAGCGAACCTGGTTATTGCTGCCCTCGCCCTCGGCCTTTTCAGAATCCGGCCAATGGCCCAGTTCAACGGTTTCGGTGACCTGTTCGCCATCGCGCATCAAGGTCAGTTCTACCTCACTGCCTGGAGCTGCACGACCAATCAAACGCGGCAATGAGCTTGAACGATCGACCTCATCCCCATTAACGCTAATGATCACATCGCCTGCACGTAAGCCACCTTGGGCCGCGGGGCCTTCGGGGTCTAGATCCGCAATTAGCGCGCCACTGGCGTTTTCCATACCAAACGATTCGGCTAAATCACGCGACACCGGTTGAATCATGACACCCAGCCAGCCGCGGTCAACGTGGCCGCCTTCGCGCAGCTGGTCGGCAACGTCCATGGCCACATTAATCGGAATCGCAAACGAGAGCCCCATAAAGCCGCCGCTGCGGGTAAAGATTTGCGAGTTAATCCCGACCACTTCGCCGTCCAGATTAAACAGCGGGCCACCTGAGTTACCGGGATTTATCGCCACATCGGTTTGAATAAACGGAACGTAAGCATCCCGCGGCAGCGTACGATTAATCGCGCTCACAATGCCAGCGGTTACCGAATGGTCAAAACCAAAGGGAGAACCGATGGCAGCGACCCACTCGCCCACTTTCAAATTATCAGAATTACCCAGGTTTAGAACGGGCAAACCGGTTGCTTCAATTTTTAATAAGGCCACATCCGTCTGGGCATCGCTACCAACGAGCTCAGCGGGAAGTTCACGACGGTCATTTAAACGCACCAGAATTTCATCGGCATCCTGCACCACGTGGGCATTCGTCATGACATAGCCGTCTTCGCTAATTACAAACCCGGAACCCAGCGATTGGCGCTCTTCGCTACGCCCCGGGCCACTCCCTGGCGGCGAGGGGAAACTATCGCCAAAACTATCGCCAAAGAAATGCCGAAAAATTTCCGGAATTTCCTGCCCGCCGAATCCCCCAATAGAAGGAGCATTACTACGTTGAACGGTACGGCTTGTTGAGATATTGACGACTCCAGGGGCGGCGTCCTCAACCAGCTCTGTAAAATCAGGTAAATCATAAGCGTAAGCACTTTGACCTACCGTCAAGAGTGCCATCAGGCATAGCCATAGTGCCGAGGGGAGAACCAAGCGCTTCATGCAAGAGCTCCTACTAAAGCAGACATCAAACGAAAAGAAATGCAACTCATGCGAGGTGCAGGACAATTAACTGACCAACCGGGGGCGAAAGCGTTCCGTTCGCCCGCTAAGCAAATGCTTTAAACCTACCACCCCGATTAACAGGGTTGCAAAAAAGCTGGCAGGCACGATCCAATCCGTCACCCTTAGCGCAACCAGACATCCAGATAACGCCAGTGCCAATAAAAGCGGCAACGCATAGATGAGTAACGCCAACAACGTTATATCTGAGCGCTCAAGGCAAAGCGTTACTGGGCTACCCAGCGGATAGCGCTCGCCAAGTAAGAGGACAGGATGGGAAGAGATTACTTCGATGCACTGGCGTTGCTGCCGGGCCAGTATGCCCATGCCACAACCTCGACCCTGAGCACACTGCTGACACGTCTCTTTAATCGATACATCGACTAACAATCCATGCTGGGTATAGCCGACGACGTTTCCATAACGCGTTAAGGCATCACATGAGGGCTTAATCACTGCACATTACTCTGACGTAATTTACTCGTAGTAAAGGACATTAATAGTAAAGGGCATCAACCGTTAACGACGTTTAATCAAACTCGACCGAATGAACGATACGCTGAAGCATGGACGGAGGGACTTCACCAATGCCTACCAACTGCCATTGCAAGTCACCTTGGGTATGCGCTTCAACCGCAATCGAGGAGACACCAATTTGGCTAACGCCACTTTTAAGATTTTGTGTGCCAGCCTGCGGCTCAGCAAAAATACTTACCGTTGCCAAGCCATCGCTATACAGGCGTTGATGCGCCTCTTCATCTCGCGCGGAAACGGGCTGCGCGACAAAACCTTCGGGCAACCACTCTGCATGCCAAGATGGCTCAGAGGCGGGTTGCGTGGCGTCCACGACAATTTGCCCCTCGTAGCGCTCGGGCTCATGCAGCTGGGTTACCTGAAAGGTTTCGAGAATTCGGTCGGTAGGATCACTGAGCACGTGCTTAAGCAACAGTCCCGTGGCGTTATCTAACCACCATTCATGGGTATAGCGCTGATTATCATGCGGTTCAAAGCGCAACTTCACCGCGTCTCGCCCAGCAACACGCGCGCCCTCTTCTAAACTAATGTCGTAAACCTCTGACGTGTGCTCCGTCCAACCTTTTAGCGAAGGAAAGCCATTGCTTCCATTAGCTTTCCAGGCTAGCTGCCCTACTCGCGAGCGGCGCTCAACACTGATGGAAGGCCCATCAAGTTGCTGCACCACCTGCTGGCGGATGCCATCCTGAATGCGATGGGAAAGCGCTAACGTGCGCACATCGATAGAATTAATCGCCACCGCTCTGGCCTGGAAGGTATAGCAGTGGCTCGCCTGTAAACTTCGTTCGAGCCACTGCTCAATGCTGGCGGGCGTTTCAGCAGCAGACGTATCAACACAAAGGTTCTGGGTATCGCTTTGTGCATACGCCTGTAAAGGCAACAGGCTGACGCTCATTAATGCGCCCAGAGCCACCAGCCTGCTTCGCCAAGTTACCATCATGCGGGGTATTCCTTCACTAACGATCGTCGCCTTATTAAGCCAGCGCTATCAACGCTGACCCAGCGGCTCAGTGACGGAAGAAGAACGCATCAACGGCATCCAGCTGTCGCCATTACCGTAAGCGGCACCTTGAGAGTGCTGCTCCAAATACGACTGCAGAAGCCTTATTTGATCAACATCAATGGCAGTACTTTGTTGCATGGTGGCAGTTTGCGGCACGGCTGCCGACTCAAAGCCCGCATCGCTTACATTCATAAAGCCGCTTTGCGACTGCCCCGTTAGCCTGAACGGCGTCGGTTCAAACATGGGCATGTTGGCAGACATCACGGAGGCAGGCTGAGAAGCGCCCAGGCTTACCGGCTGCACCTGCCCAGCCATAGAGCCGCCGTTTGATGCAGTCACCGCCATGTCGCCGCCAGTGCTAACACCCGTGCCACTGCTGTTACCGTTACCTAAAAACTGCACACCAGTGATCACCATCAAAGATACAGCAGCGGCCACACCCGCACCCCGTGCAAAAGAGATACCGTTTGAGCGCATGGGAGCGCGTTCTTGAGCATCATCAAGCAGCGGCGCAGGCTCGTCTTGCAAACGCGCCATAATACCGGCCGACAGATCAACGCTGATATCCACGCCTTGCTCACGCTGCATCATGCTGCGGGCCAAGTGGTAACGTCGCCACGTATCTGCCGCGTCAGCGTCATTTGGTAGTGCCTTCAACACTCGGCGTAGTTCCAGCTCATCACTTTCGCTATCCATTAATGCTGAAAGTGATTCCCGTGTGTTTTGACTCATACTTCACACCCTCACACTGTGTTAAATGAAGTCCTACCGCAGTACGGCAAATAAGCAGTGACCGCTGTAATAACTTCACAGGCTAAGACCTGAACAACTTGCCCTGCAATAAGCACTTACGTTAGTTCTAACTTAGGGCTTGTTGCTTAAGGCGCTGCTGTAAATAGCGTCACGGCTGTTAACTCTCTTCCGCTTATCGAAAGCGGTCAGCCTGTATGACGCTCCACTTTCCAGACAGTTCACAAAAAAAGTAAAAACGTAATTATTTGTGACCAATCCGTTAGCTACCCGACAAGGTCTAATGCGCAAAATACGCTATTGGGTACTGCTGTTATTGACCATTAATCGTCACGACTGTTCCGTGCGGTAGTCACCAAAGGGCGAATATGTTCATCCACCGCTTCACGAGCACGGAAAATTCGTGAGCGCACGGTTCCCACCGGGCACTGCATTATCTGGGCAATATCTTCATACGCCAGGCCATCAAGCTCACGTAACGTAATGGCGGTACGTAGATCATCCGGTAGGTTTTCAATCGCCTCATAAACCGCTGCCTCAAGCTGATCACGGGCAATGGCGGCTTCCGGCGACTCGGCATCGGCCAGCCGACCGCTTTGATCAACAATTTCGGCATCGACAATATCCAGGTCGCTACCGGGCGGGCGACGACCACGTGACACTAGGTGGTTTTTAGCCGTGTTGATGGCGATCCGGTACATCCAGGTATAAAAAGCGCTCTCGGCACGAAATTTACCCAGCGCCCGGTACGCCTTGATAAATGCCTCTTGCGCCACGTCCTGAACTTCCGAGTGATCATGTACGTAGCGTCCGATCAACCCAATAATTTTATGCTGATATTTTTTTACCAGCAGATCAAAAGCGCGCGTATCGCCTTTTTGGGCACGTTCGACAAGCTGTTGGTCCGTTTCCCGAGTGCCCATTCACACGCTCCTCCAGCTCGTACGACGTGCGTCGAGCCTTATTCCTATTAGCCCCTTTGCGCGGGCCTTCACAGCAAGCAACATAGTGTCCCTTGGGGATTAATTAATGATAGTGATGAAAGAGGCTAACAAAACAATGCCCCATAAATGATTCATAGCGCTAAGTGTTACGCGTTCTGTGCGACGCATCAAGCGCTTACCCCCTACTTGCAAAATCCAGGAGCTGACACTGTTCAACGCTGCCAAGTTCCTCAATAATTGATTTTTACCACTGTGACACGCCATAGTAGGTGCCATTTTCCGTTCATTGCGCAAGCATAGGTAGCTAGATGTCAGAACAGCAGGTTCACAATCTTAACGTCCTCGCTCAGGATGTTCTCACGACGCCGGACGCGCTTAAACAGGCCGTTCCTCTTACCGACGCGGCTGAACGCACGGTTATAGAAGGGCGCCAGACTATCCAAAATATCCTGGATGGCAAAGACCCCCGCCTATTGGTTGTGGTCGGCCCCTGCTCCATCCATGATGTTGAGGCAGCCCTGGATTATGCCCGTCGCCTTCGCACACTGGCCGACCAGGTAAGTGATAGCCTGTACATCGTGATGCGCGTTTACTTTGAAAAACCGCGCACCACCGTTGGCTGGAAAGGCCTGATCAACGACCCGCACCTTAACGACTCGTTTGAGATCGATGAAGGACTGCACATTGCTCGCAAGCTGCTCGTTGACCTGGCGGAGCTTGGTTTACCGCTTGCCACAGAAGCACTTGACCCCATTTCGCCCCAGTATCTTCAAGACTGTATCAGCTGGTCTGCCGTGGGCGCGCGTACCACAGAATCACAAACCCACCGCGAAATGGCTTCCGGTCTTTCCTCGCCAGTCGGTTTTAAAAACGGCACCGACGGCAGTCTGGATGTTGCCATCAACGCGCTGCAGTCCGTTGCCAACCCACACAATTTCTTGGGCATTAACCAGGCAGGTCAGGTATCGGTTATTCGCACTCGGGGCAATGCCTACGGCCACGTCGTGCTACGCGGCGGTAACGGCAAACCCAACTACGATAGCGTAAGCGTCGCCCTGGCGGAAAAAGAGCTTAAAAAAGCCAATATTTCGCCCAACATCATGATCGACTGCTCCCACGCTAACTCAAACAAAGACCCTGCTCTGCAGCCACTAGTCTTGGAAAATGTTACTAATCAGATTCTGGAAGGTAACACATCCATCATCGGCCTGATGATAGAGTCCAACATCGGCTGGGGAAGTCAGAAAGTACCTGCCGACCTCAGCCAGCTAGCGTATGGCGTCTCAATTACTGATGCGTGTATCGACTGGGATACCACCGTTGATGCCTTTAAGCGTATGAACGATAAACTGGCGTCGGTATTAGCCAAGCGTATTACTGTGTAACGATGCCTTGCCTTACCCCACTGCAGTAAGCTTCGCAGCGGGGTAAGGTTAGTGTATTTCTCTTCGAAATGGCGGCAACGCATCTAACAGCGCCTGACCATAGCGGCGAGTTATCACACGCTTATCAAGCAGTGTAATCGTCCCGTGGTCACTCTCTTTACGAATGAGTCGCCCGCAGGCCTGCACCAGTTTGATGGAAGCATCAGGTACGCTGATCCGCATAAAAGAGTTTCCCCCCTGACTTTCAATCCATTCGGCAAGCGTTGCGCCCACGGGGTCATCGGGCACCGCAAACGGCAGCCGGGTAATCACCACGTGGGTCAGATAATCTCCAGGCAGGTCGATACCTTCGGCAAAGCTTGCCAGCCCGAAAATAATACTCCCCTTACCTTTATCAACCGCCGCGCGGTGCTGAGTGATGAGCTCCCGTTTGGGCAGCGCATCCTGGGCAAGCACACGCTCCTTGATAGCCGCTGGCAGGCCCTTTTCCACGGCGCGCAGCTGCGCCCGTGACGAAAACAGCACCAGGGCAGCCTCTTTATCGGCTAGTTGCGTTACAAATTGCACAATAGCGCTTTCATGCGCTTCCCGGTCACTGGGATCGGTAGCCTCTTTGGGCACCCGTAGTACCGCATTAGCATAATTGAACGGGCTAGGCAGCGCCTGATAACGGTAGCGGTTTGCCAGCCCCGCCCGCTCCTGCAGCCGTTCAAACCGACCCAGTGCGGTAAGCGTAGCCGACGTTACCACCGCACCGTGGCAGCGCCCCCATAAATGCTTGGCCAGCGTATGGGCGGCCGATACCGGGCTTGCCGAAAATTCGATTTCAGGTTCACCCGCAACGCGGCTAAGCGTTACCCACCTGGCGCTGGGCGGCGCGTTGGGCGGGTCCTGCTCGCTAAAGGCCTGCCATAGCGCATGGGCCTCAAGCGCCCGGCCATGCAGTAAGGCCACTAGCGGTAGCCAGCTTTCGGCCTGCTCGCGATCAAGGCCGGTCTGTTTATCCGGATCAAGACTCTCACGTAAAATATCGCTGATACTCTCCAGACACCGCGAAAGCGTGGCGAACATGACCAGCAGTTGCTGTGCCTGGTCGCGCAGCGCATCGGGCACCTGGCCCTTTTCAAAGCGCGACTGCAGGGTGTTTTCTTCCTCTGACAGCCCGTTGGACCGGCCGGCAATCTGATGCCCGACGCTGAACACATCGCCAAGCACCGGCTCAAGACCCTGAATCACCTCTGGCAGACCCGCCAGCAAACGCGCGATGGTTGGCTGTATTGCCAGCGCTTGGTGCAGATCTGTCAAACTGCTTTTCAGCGTTTTTAGCCAGCGCACACAGCCGTGTACCGCAAATCGATGGGCAAAATGCGAGAGCGCCTTATCGGGCAGGTGATGGCCTTCATCGAAGACAAAAATGCAGTCCGCCGGATCGGGCAGAATAGCCCCGCCCCCCAAGGCCAAATCAGCCAGCACCAGATCATGATTGGCCACAATGACGTCGGCATTTTCAAGTTCACGCCGCGAGCGAAAAAAAGCGCAGGCGCCAAAATGGCCGCAGCGCCTTCCCGTACATTGGCGATGATCAACGGTAAGCCGTCGCCAGTGCGTATCCTCAATGGCGACTGGCCAGTTATCACGATCACCTTCCCACTCGCCCTGCCCGTAGGCTTCCGCCATATCGGTAGCCAGTACGGTAAAATCACTGCTTTGGGTTTGCAGGGAATGCTCGAATAGCGAAAGCGTGGGGTTAGGTTCAGAGCCTTCCAGCACCTCATCCAGCTTCGCCACGCAAACATAGCGGCCGCGACCTTTGGCCAGCGCGTAACGAAAGGCAATACCGCTATGGCTGGCAAGCGCGGGCAGATCCTGGTTAAGCACCTGTTCTTGCAGGGCGACCGTCGCTGTCGAAATGACCAGCCGCTTGCCGCGGGCTTTCGCAATCGGCAAGGCGGCGATCAGGTAGGCCAGCGTTTTTCCCGTGCCGGTACCCGCTTCAAGCACGCATACATGGCTGTCGCTTACACGCTTACCTTCACTATCGCTTTCGATATCCCCCAGCGTACGGGCAATTTCGGCAATCATCAGCCGCTGCCCGTAGCGTGGGGTAAGCTCGAGCTTTTCCACCACGCGACGGTAGGCGTCTTGAATATCGCTTTTTAAGGCATTATCGAGCATGCGCTTTACAGCATGCCTTCCGGCGGATGCTCGCAGGGAAGCTTGTCATTGATATAACGCTCGATTTCCGGCAGCGAGAAGGCATCTTCTTCACCCACAAAGCTGATCGAAACGCCTTTAGCGCCCGCACGACCGGTACGGCCAATACGGTGAACGTAGTCTTCCGGGTCTTCAGGCAGCGTATAGTTGATGACGTGGCTTACGTCTTCAATATGAATACCGCGCCCGGCCACATCGGTGGCTACCAGCACTTGAATTTCCCCTTCACGGAAACGCTCAAGCGTGGTGATCCGCTGACTCTGCGGCACATCACCGGACAGCATGGCAACGCTGACGCCGGCTTTCTTAAGCAGATCATCCAGCTTGCGAACCAAGTCACGGCGATTACCAAATACCATGACGCGCTCGAAACTCTCCTGCTCAAGCAGATTCACCAGCAGGCGCTGCTTGTCGTCATCGGAGACAAGGTAAACGCGCTGGTCGATATCGGCCTGGTTTTCAACCGTGACTTCAATCTCAACGTGGGCCGGGTTCAGCGTCCACTGACTGGCCAGATTCAGGATATCGTCGGTAAAGGTTGCCGAAAACAGGAACGTCTGACGCTCTTCTGTCTTTGGCGTGTAGCGAATAATACGCTTCACGTCTGGAATAAAGCCCATCGACAACATGCGGTCAGCTTCATCCAGCACCAGTACTTCGACTTCAGAAAGGTCGATATCGCGCTTTTGATGAAAATCCAACAGGCGGCCCGGGGTGGCAACCAGGATATCGATCTTTTTACCCAGGCTTTCACGCTGCTTTTGATAGTCCATTCCACCGACAACGCTTGCCACATTCAACTGAGTGAAGCGGGCTAGCGCTTTGGCATCTTTTTCTATCTGCAGCGCCAGCTCACGGGTAGGCGCAATAATCAGCGCACGCGGCGCCCCCGCTTTTTGACCATCAGGCGTCGGCTCTTCCAGGAAGTAAGCCAGCACCGAGATTAAAAACGCTGCGGTCTTGCCGGTACCGGTCTGCGCTTTACCGACAATATCGCCACCCAGCAGCGTTTGGCGTAACGCCTCGGCCTGGATCGGCGTGCAGTATTCAAACCCTTGGGCATGGATAGCGCGCATTAGCGGTAGCGGCAGATCAAAGTCATGGAAGCGCCATTTGCCGGCCACGGCAGGCACCTGAAACTGACGAAGATCCCAGCTAGACTGACGACGACGCGGTTTCCGACGGCGGCGTTTTGGCTTACGGTTCTGGGCCGATGCTATGGTCTGTTCCGACTCGCTCATAGGCTATGTATCTGTCCATTGCTGTGAATATTAGGCATCACGAAGTGCGCATTGTATCAGGGGTTGGCGTTAAGAGCGCGTCCTGCTGTCGAAGGTAGGCCAGAGCCTGTTAGAATGTGGCTTAAATCGACGTAAGGAGCGCGACATGACGCGTAAGAAAAAGACACGTTCGCTGGCCGACAAGGTGACGATCCGCACGGGGCGACGCAAAGATTACAAAAAGTGGCGCCACGATAACCCCGATCAGGTGGCGCCGTCACGCCGCTTTGTAGCAAAAAAGCAGCAGCAGCGTAAATTGCAGGCGGTTAAAAAACTGGCCCGCCAGCAAAGTGGTCAAAACATTGCGATTCATCCAGACAAAGGGGCTGAGCAAAAACCAGAGGATAAATCGTAATGCGTTTGGTTTCTTTCAATATCAACGGCATTCGTGCTCGACTTCATCAGCTACAGGCCTTGATTGATACCCAACAACCTGACGTTATTGGCCTGCAGGAAACCAAAGTTCAGGACAGCGAATTTCCCCTGGCCGATGTGGAAGCCATGGGTTACCACGTGTATTACCATGGTCAGAAAGGTCATTACGGTGTGGCACTGATGTGCCGCCAGAAACCTCAGGACGTTTTTTACGGATTCAGTGACGATGACGAAGACGCCCAGCGACGCATGATCGGGGTACGTCTGCTGGCCGATGACGGCGAGCCGATCACCGTATGGAACGGATATTTCCCTCAGGGCGAAAACGTCGAGCACCCCACCAAATTTCCGCACAAGGCGCAGTTCTATCGCCAATTAAAGCGGCTGCTTGATGAACAGCACCGTCCTGACGAGCGCTTGGCAATAATGGGTGATTTTAATATCTCCCCTGAAGATCAGGATATTGGCATTGGCGAAGATAGCCGCAAGCGCTGGCTGCGCGAAGGTAAAGCCAGCTTTCAACCGATTGAGCGTGAATGGCTTGAAGGCATTAAAGCCTGGGGCCTCACCGACAGCTATCGCCTTTGTCACCCAGAAAACAACGAGTGGTTCAGCTGGTTTGACTACCGCTCCAAGGGCTTTGACCGCGAGCCGAAACGTGGCCTGCGTATTGACTACATTCTCGTGACGCAGCCTTTAGCCGACTGCGTTCAGGCCGCCGGGATCGATTACGCAATGCGTGGCATGGAGCGCCCGTCTGACCATGCGCCGACCTGGAGCGATTTTGCGATCACGTTAAAAGCGTCTGCTTAGCCAGCTAGTGCCTGCCGCCACTGCGCGCAGGCAATCTCCCCCCTTAGTCCAGGCTAATTAGTAGCCGAAACCACTCAGTCGAAATTACTCAGCCACTGGCTTGCTTCTTCATCCCCCAGGCTAGCGGCCTGCTCTAATGCCTGCTCGGCCTGTGTTTCCTCTCCCCAGGCATAGGCTAGCTGACCATACTGGCGCCAGTCCTTGGCTGCCTGGGTTTGCTCAGCCAGGGCCTGCCACGCGCTTAACGCATTGTCGACGTGCCTGGCCTGCTGCCAGGCCGTCGCCAGCAGCCGTAACGTCTTTTCATCGCTTTCAACATCGCCGTTTTCCAGCGCTTGAGCTAAATGCTCGGCAGCACGCGCAGGCGTTCCTCCGGCCATATGCAGCTGAATAAGCAGCCACTGATCTTCTGGCGTCTCAAGCTTACCTAACTGCCAGGCCATTTCCCAAAGACCCGCCGCCACACCGGCCTGACCTGCCTGCTGGGCAAGCCCTGCCGCCTGACGCCAGGTTTCTATATCACTATCAGGGCTCAACCCATCCACCAGCCAGCTTAGTGCCTGCTCGTTCTGCCCGGCATGGCGCATTACGGCAAGCGCCAGCGCTTGCTGGCTTTCGTTGAGCTCTGGCGTTTGGCCAATGGCTTGCTCCAGCCGCTCAGCGGCGGCGTCCCACTGCTGCTCTTGCGCCATCAAGCCGACCAATCGCCATAACGCCTGGGTGTCCTGCTCGCTATCCAGCCACTCGCTTAGTAAGCCAATCGCCTGCTCATTTTGGCCCGCCGCGCGGCGCAGCGAGGCTTCTTCACGCAGCCAGCGCGCCGCTTGGTCTGTACCAACGCCACTGGTTTGGCGTGCCGCGGCTAAATGGTCGGCTGCCTGCGCGGGCTGATCCTGGCGAGCCAGGGCGCCGGCGGCCAGCTGATGATAGAGCGCACTCGCCCAGCGATCAGACGCATTGCCTCCACTTAAGCGCTGGGCCTGGGAGGAAGCGCGCTCGGCCACCGCCTCAACCGCACCCTCCTCCAACTGCTCCTGCAGGGCTTTCAGATCACGGATGATATCGCCAGGCAGCGGTGCATTGGCCTGGGCGACAGAAGCCCACACGCTGAACATTAGAATCCACGCTAAACGCTGCATACCGCTACCTCAACTGAAACTCTATGCGTTGTGTGGCGCGCCGTATCTGCTGGCTGCCCGCAAACTGCCATTGCGCAATCGCATCCTGCGCGGCATCTTCAAATACGCGCCGCGGCTGAGCATTGGTTACCCGAATGGAGGAGCGATCAACGCTGCCGTCACGCCGAATAATAAATTCCACCTCAACAAACCCTTCCATGCCTCGACGCTGTGCGCGTGAGGGGTACGTGGGGTTGACGCGGTTGGTGGGCGCTACCTGGCCTACACTCACCGGCTCATTAGACGGCGGTGCTTCAGCGACGGGCGCTGCTTCACGCGGCGCGGGCGCTTCGGTGGGCGTCGCGGCAGGTGCTGGTTCAGCTGGCGGCTCAGGCGTTGGCTCCGGTGCAGGGTCTGGCCGCGGCGTTGGCTCGGGCGTGGGCTCGGGGGTAATTTCCGCTAGCTCCGGCAGCTCATTATCCATTTCAACCGGCTCGAGGGGCACCTCGGGCAGCTCGACCTCAGGTAGCGTAATAGCGCTATCGGTTACCGGAGGAGGCTCAGGCGTTGGCATGGGGGGTGGCGCCTGCTGGGGAGCCGCCTGTGCAGGCTGAGGTGCAGGCGCCTCTTGCTCAGGCGCGACCTCAGGTGCTTCAACCATATTCATCGTCATGGTCATTATGGGCTGTTCGGGCTCACTTTCTGGCGGTGTTACTAATAGCGCCAGCAGCCAGAACAGCCCGACTGCCAACGTAATTCCCACAAGAAACGATACCGTATGACGTATCATGGCGCGCTCCGACTCGCCGCCACGGCCACCTGGTCAACGCCAGCCTCTTTCAAGCGGTCCATGACTTCAATCAACAGCCCCGTGGTGGACTCACGATCCGCCTGGATAACGGCAGACCCCTGCTCGGTCAACATTCCGGCCACTTCGCGCCCGACCTGATGGACATCCACGGGCTTGCCGTCCACCCAAACGGCGCCTTCAGGAGTAATGGCCACCAGCACCTGGGCTTCCGGACGCGGGCTTGCCGCACTCGATTCTGGGCGTTCAATCTCGATACCGCTTTCTTTAATAAAACTGGTCGTTACGATAAAGAAGATCAGCATAATGAACACCACGTCCAGCATGGGCGTCAGATTGACCTCATTGCTTTCTGCGTTTGCGTCCATTGAACGGCGTCTACGCATCATTCTCCTCCAAGGCACGTGCCAAGCGGTCATGTAACCGCTGGTCTTCGCGACGAATCACGTGCTCTAAACGACTAATAAACAATAGCCCCACCACTGCAATCGCCATACCGGTCAACGTGGGCAGCGTTGCACGCGCCACACCGTCGGCCATGGCGCGCGCCTGATGCGTGTCACTCATAGAGAGGCTATCAAAGACAGTAATCATGCCGGTGACGGTGCCCAACAGACCTAACAGCGGGCAGAGCGCCACCAGCAGTTTTAACCAGGGCAGCGGACGACGAAGCCTGGCAACCAGCGCTTCTGTCCATACGTGGCGCAGCGTACGCGCGCTCCAGCTGCGGTGGTCGCTGCGCGCAGTCCAGCGGCGAATCAACTGCCGACGGGCGGAGCGCCAGGTAATGCGGTAGTACCACCAGCGCTCTATCGCCATGCCAAACACCAGCACCGCGACCAACGCCAGCACGACCAGCACCGCACCACCGGCATCGACCAGCCGCTCTACCGGTTCAAGCCAGAGAGGTAGCGTGGGCATATCAATTCACCGCAGTGGCATGAACAGTAGATTGAGCTTCCAAATGATCTGCCAGGGTCGCACTCGCCTCGCCTTCGATCACTTGACTTAGATGACGGCTGCGGCTCGCCAGCGCCGTTTGCGCAAACAGCAACGGCACCGCCGTAATCAGGCCTAATACCGTGGTAACCAATGCTTGGCTAATCCCCCCAGCCATTAACTGCGGGTCGCCGGTACCAAACACGGTGATGGCCTGGAACGTTACGATCATGCCGGTTACCGTACCCAGCAGCCCCAGCAGCGGCGCAATGGCGGCCAGCAGCTTAACAATCGGCTGGCCCCGCTCAATGCGCGGCAACTCTGCCAGTACCGCCTCATCCAGGCGCGCTTCCAATGCTTCAGGGGTCTGGTGCTTATCCATTTCCTTAAAGCGTAGCAGTACGCGACCTAGCGGATTATGCGTCTGCAGCTGGTCAAGCGACTGGCGCTGGCGGCGCACGCGGACGCTCTGCAGTACTAAATAGATATATTGAACCAGTGCTACCAGCAGACCCAACACCCCCAGCACTACAATCACGTAACCCACGTAACCGCCTTGCTGGAAACGCTCCCAAAGGCTTGGGCGCTGGGAAAGCGCCTGTAGAACAGGCCCCTGAGTGGGGTCGATCATGAATTCCCGACTGTCACCCTGATGATAAGCCGCGAGAACATTCTGAATTTCAGCTGGCGTGCGCGGCACTTCAGCCAAGTGGTCGTTATCGCCATCCTGACGCAGCAGCGCGGTTTCGGTAAACGCGGCAAAATCACCTAAACGCACCACGTCACGCGGCGCAATAGTGCCACTAGCATCGGCTACCGGCAGCTCCAAACGCTCAGCCTGGCCGGTTTTTGCCGTTAGTATGGCCAAACTATCGACCACATCTTCCAGCTGGATACGCTCAAGCACTTCGGCATCATCCAGGCGAGGTGGCAACACTTCCTCCCGCAAGGTTAACCAGCTTTCTTCGCCTAGCGCGCTGCGCACTTCGGTGCTATGCCGGGCAAGGTTCGCAAGCAGCCCCGAAAGCGCTTCGCCCTGTTCATCTTGTCGCGCGGTTAATTCACTGGCCTGCTCAGACTGTTCGGCCTGCTGAGCTTGCAGCGCCTCACGCCGCTCTTCAGCCGACTGATGGGCCGCTCGGGCGTCTTCAAGCGCGGCGTTTAACGCTTGCTGGTCTTCCAGAAAGTTTTCCAAGCGCTCCTGGTCGCGCATTTCGGCGGCCTGACGCGCTTCACGCAGTGATGAAACGCTATCGCTTTGCGCCGAAGACACACCGCTGACAGCAAGAAGCCCCATCAGCAGGCAGGCGCCGCCCAGACGCTGAAGACGCTGGCTATTCAGGCTCATGGCTGACCTCCCTGTTGTTCTGAAAAGATTGTTCTGAAACGGTGATCGACAGCGGCAACCGCAGCAGATCCGGTGTGCGCTGGTCGGCCGCGATACGCAGACCGTTGCGCACTTCGCGTCGCGCGCGTTCATCCAAGGGCTGCCACTCGTTGCTCGCAGCGTCCCAAACGCCCCCTTCACGTGCATCAGGCGTCAGGTAATAAAAGCCGATACGGCCTACGCGCAAATAGTCCACTTCGTGCACGCTGCCTTCAGCGCTCTGCAAACGTCCGCGCCAGTTATCGATTTCACGCCCGTAGTCCAGCTCGGCTCGCCATGCTTCCAGCAAGCTATTGATGCGCTCAACCGTATCTTCGCCCTGCTGCCCTTCAGAAGTTGTCACTCGCGCCAAACGCTCATCGCGTAAAAACGGCAGGTCGCGCTCAATCCAGCGGGTTAGCTGTTCTTGCATATCCTGCTCGATCAGGGGTAGCGCGGCACGGGTCTCTTCGAGCGTATCCAGCGCGGTATTTAAACGCTGCTGGCGCTCGGCTTCCTCTGCCAGACGCACGCTTAACGAGGCGTTTGTGGCATCCATTTGGCGCGTTTCACGCTCCAAACGGCGCAGTTCTTCTAGCGCTTCTCGGGTTTCTTCATCGGCTGCGTCAATTTGCTGTTGCAGAGCCGCTTGGGTTTGCTGGGCTTCTACACTCTGGGCCGCCTGGCCCGCTGTTTCATCGCTTGCCATTAGCGTACCGCTGACTAGCACGCAGGCTAGGCAGCACCCACGCAAAACAAAGAAAGGCCTGTTCAGCACGTCGACTCTCCGTTACTGCCTAGCGGGCTTTAAAAATGGCCGCGCTAGAAACTAATTAGTTATAAGAACGATTTGCGTTTAAACTCTACGTGCCTAGCCTACCACCATTACAATAAATGACAATATTTATCATTCACATCAAGGCGCTTTTTGCTTTCTTTCGGATATAAAAAAGGGCGCCTACTGGCGCCCTGGTTATAATGCTGAATTAGCCACTTAGGCTTGGTACTTTTAAACGTTCAACATTACATAGTCTTTGGTTAGCGGAGCCAGAGGAAGCTCCCACGCCTGCTCACGGCTGACCCATATGGCTTCTGCTATTTCAGCCGCAGCCTCTACCGGCTCATCAATCACCAGCCCATAAAGCTGCGCTTCTATAGTCACGCCAGGCTCATTCGCCGCCGGTGCCGTTTGCACACCCAAAGAAAGCAGCCGATCTTCAGTGACCTGCAAACCTAGCTCTTCTTGAAGCTCACGGCATAGCGCCGCCAACGCGGTTTCGCCCGGGTCGATCTTGCCGCCCGGCTGCATAAAGAAAGCCGTGTCCTGTTTACGCACCAGCAGCAGGCGACCATCGGGATCACTCACAACGGCCGCTACAATTTTCATTACGCTGACTGTTGGCGTTACATCTGGCATGGCTCTTCCCTCTTTTTATACGTACCACTTACCACTTACCACTTACCGTTTACTCTAACACTTATCGGGCTAGCGCTATTAGAATGCCCAGTCGTCATCTTCTGTGGCAATGGCTTTACCAATCACATACGAGGAGCCTGAGCCTGAGAAGAAGTCATGGTTTTCATTAGCACTGGGCGATAACGCCGCCATGATCGTCGGATCAACGTCGGTAACGCTGCTTGGGAACAGAGGCTCATAGCCCAGGTTCATCAGCGCCTTATTGGCGTTGTAGTGAAGGAACTTCTTCACATCTTCAGAGAGGCCAACCTCGTCATACAGCGACTCGGTGTAGCGCACTTCGTTATCGTAAAGCTCAAGTAGCAGCTCGTACGCATAATCTTTGACTTCCTGCTGACGCGCGGGTGTCGCTTCCGCCAAAGCCTGCTGGAACTTATAGCCAATATAGTAGCCGTGTACCGCTTCATCACGAATGATCAGGCGAATAAGGTCAGCGGTGTTGGTCAGCTTGGCATGGCTTGACCAGTACATGGGCAGATAGAAACCGGAGTAGAATAAAAACGACTCCAGGAAAACGCTGGCCACTTTACGCATCAACGGATCATCGGAGCGATAGCGCTCCAGAATTAGCTCGGACTTGGCCTGAAGCGTGGGATTCTCTTCACTCCAGCGGAAGGCATCGTCCACATCACGCGTGGCACACAGCGTTGAGAAAATCGAGCTGTACGAACGCGCATGCACTGACTCCATAAACGCGATATTGGTATATACCGCTTCTTCATGAGGTGTGCGGGCATCTTCCATTAGTACCGGCGCACCAACGCTACTCTGAACGGTGTCCAGCAGCGTCAACCCTGTAAACACGCGAATAGTCAGCTGCTTTTCTTGCTGAGTCAGCGTATTCCACGATTGAATATCGTTGGACAGCGGCACTTTTTCCGGCAGCCAAAAATTGCTGGTCAGACGGTTCCACACTTCAAGATCCTTGTCATCCTGAAGGCGGTTCCAGTTAATCGCATTAATCCGCGATAAGCGTTGCGTGGTGGTCATGATATAACTCTCATCAAAAAGCGCCGTATTACATACGGCGCGTAAAATACGCATATCAGGTGCTGGCGCGAGCTTCAGGCACGAGGATCAAAGCGTGCAGGAAACACAGCCTTCAATTTCCGTACCTTCCAGCGCGCTTTGGCGCAAACGAATGTAATAGAGCGTTTTAATGCCTTTGCGCCAGGCGTAAATTTGCGCCTTATTGATATCGCGCGTTGTTGCGGTATCCGGGAAGAACAGAGTCAGCGAAAGCCCCTGGTCTACGTGCTTGGAGGCCTCGGCATAGGTATCAATAATTTTCTCAGGACCAATTTCATAGGCGTCCTGGAAGTAATCGAAATTTGCTTCGTTCAAGAACGGCGCCGAGTAATAAACACGCCCAAGCTTGCCCTCTTTACGAATTTCGATCCTGGCCGCTACCGGGTGGATACTGGAGGTCGAGTGATTAATATACGAAATCGAACCAGTAGGCGGCACCGCTTGCAAGTTGCGGTTGTAAAGCCCGTGCTCCATGACTGACGCTTTCAACTCCTGCCAATCCTGCTGAGTGGGTAGCGTAATACTGCTACGCTCAAACAGTCCACGGACTTTCTCGGTACGCGGCAGCCACTCTTGATCAACGTACTTATCAAAAAACTCGCCCGTTGCGTACTTGGAGTCCGCAAAGCCCGCAAAGGTATCGTTCTGTTCAATCGCCAGACGATTGGAAGCGCGTATGGCATAAAACGCAATGCAGTAGAAGTATAGGTTGGTGAAGTCCAACCCCTCTTCGGAGCCATAATAAATGTGCTCGCGTGCCAGGTAGCCGTGCAGGTTCATTTGACCAAGGCCGATCGCGCGAGATTTCGCATTACCTTCAGCAATGGAAGGTACGCTGCGCAGGTTGCTCATTTCAGAAACAGCCGTTAACCCGCGAATCGCAATTTCAACGCTTTCACCAATATTGCCAGCATCCATCACCTTGGCGATATTCATTGAGCCCAGGTTACAAGAAATATCCTGGCCCATTTGGCGGTAGCCAAGGTCATCATCATATTCTGTCGGCGTATTCACCTGCAGAATTTCCGAGCACAGGTTACTCATATTGATACGCCCGGCAATCGGGTTGGCCCGGTTGACCGTATCTTCAAACATGATGTACGGATAGCCCGACTCAAACTGTAGTTCTGCCAACGTTTGGAAGAAAGCCCGCGCGTTAATTTTTTGCTTATGGATACGCGCGTCCGCCACCATCTCATGGTACTTCTCGGTGACGCTGATATCGCCAAACGGTACGCCATACACACGCTCAACGTCGTAGGGCGAGAACAGGTACATATCGTCGTTACGCTTGGCAAGCTCAAACGTAATATCTGGAATAGTGACGCCCAGCGACAGCGTTTTAATACGGATTTTTTCATCCGCATTTTCACGTTTGGTATCCAAAAAGCGCAGAATATCCGGATGGTGCGCGTTGAGATAAACCGCACCCGCACCCTGACGAGCACCCAACTGGTTCGCGTAGGAGAAGGCGTCTTCCAGCAGTTTCATAATCGGGATAATGCCCGATGACTGGTTTTCAATACGCTTAATAGGCGCGCCTGCTTCGCGAATATTGCTCAGCAGGAAGGCAACACCGCCGCCACGCTTGGAAAGCTGGAGCGCTGAGTTAATCGAGCGGCCGATTGACTCCATGTTGTCTTCAATACGCAACAAGAAGCACGACACCAATTCACCGCGCTGCTGCTTACCGCAGTTAAGAAAAGTAGGCGTAGCCGGCTGGAAGCGACCACTGATCACTTCATCCACCAAGGATTTTGCCAGCGCTTCTTCACCGCGGGCCAAGGTCAGTGCCACCATGCAGACGCGGTCTTCGTAGCGCTCAAGGTAACGCTTGCCGTCGAATGTTTTTAGCGTATAGCTGGTGTAGTACTTAAAGGCGCCTAGAAAGCTTGGGAAACGGAATTTGTAGGCATACGCCTGCTCAAACAACGCTTTAATAAAGGCGAAGCTGTATTGGCCCAGCATTTCCGCTTCGTAGTAGCCCTCTTCCATCAGGTAGTCGAGCTTTTCTTCCAGCGAGTGGAAAAAGACGGTGTTCTGGTTAACATGCTGCAAAAAATACTGGCGCGCAGCTTCACGGTCTTTATCCAGCTGTAATTCGCCGTTGGCACCGTACAAATTAAGCATCGCGTTGAGCGCGTGATAATCCAATGTACGCGCCTCGGAGGCTCCCGTAGCCGGCTGCTTTGGTTCAGCCAAGTTTTTCGTGACTAGGTTTGTCGTTTCCAAAACTCTTCTACTCCTTTGCGGACCTTGGCTACGTCGTCATCGGTGCCAAATAATTCAAATCGATATAACAATGGCACACGACACTTTTCTGCAATAACGCGACCAGCCAGGCCATACGCTTCGCCAAAATTAGTGTTTCCGGCAGCAATGACGCCGCAAATAAGGCGTCGATTCTGTTCATCGTTGAGAAAACGAATAACTTGCCCTGGCACTGCACCTTTTGCTTCTCCGCCCCCATAGGTGGGCGTGATTAGTATGTAAGGTGTAGTGACACGTAGCATCGGTTCATCACGCCCAAGCGGTAGCCGTTGAGCAGCCAGACCAAGTTTTTGTACAAAACGATGAGTATTACCTGACTTGGTGGAAAAATAGACCAGGCTGCCAGCTATTGGTGTTTCAGCGGCGGCGTCCACCAACATAAAAATTTACGCCAATGCTTGAATACGATCAGGGCGGAAGCCTGACCAGTGATCATCGCCTGCCACCACAACGGGAAGCTGACGGTACCCAAGGGCCTCCACTTCTTGTTGGGCACCCGACTCGGCCGTAATATCGATAACGGTATACTCTAAACCGTGCTTATCCAGGGCGCGATACGTAGCAGTACATTGGACACAAGCAGGCTTGCTATAAATTTGGATTGCCATGGTCATTTTTCCTTTTCATAGCGGTATTTTTCGGGTAGAGCAGCATTAGTGCTTCACCCTCTCTAAAGACAGCACGCATACTATATATAGACCATGAGAAAATCAATTCAAGCATATATGGTATTTTTTTCATCCACAGGTTATTGACAGCTCATACCCAGCATCCCCTTTGAAAATAAAAAAACCGCCCCACGAAGGGGCGGTCTTTTGTAGACGCCATAAGCTGGCATCTTAGCGTATATAGCGCGAAATTAAGCGATTGCTGCTTGGTAACGACGCTCTACATCTTCCCAGTTAACTACGTCAAAGAACGCAGAAATATAATCAGGACGCTTGTTCTGGTACTTCAGGTAGTAAGCGTGCTCCCAGACGTCCAGAACCAGCAACGGCGTGTTGCCGTGCATCAGCGGGCTATCCTGGTTCAGGGTGTTTTCAACAACCAGTTTTTTCTCAGGTGTAACGCTGAGCCATGCCCAGCCGCTACCAAAACGGCCTAACGCCGCTTTCTTGAACTCTTCTTTAAAGGCGTCTAAGCCGCCCAGTTCGCTCTCAATGGCGTTTGCAACATCACCCTGGGGCTGACCGCCACCGTTGGGTGACATCATTTGCCAGAACATGGAGTGGTTAGCATGACCACCGCCGTTGTTAATAACCGCCTGACGCTTAGCTTCAGGTACGCGATCCAGATTAGAGACGAGCTCTTCAATCGCAACGTCCTCAAGACCCGTGCCTTCTAGTGCAGCATTGAGGTTATTTACATACGTTTGATGATGACGCGAATGGTGGATTTCCATGGTCATCGCATCAATATTCGGCTCGAGAGCGTCATACGCGTACGGCAGTTCGGGAAGTGTATGTGCCATATTATCATCTCCTTGAGTGGCTTTCGTTGCGTTCACTACTAATAGGTGCGGCCAACCGACACCTTTTTCAACCGCCCTGGCGGCGTTTTCTCATGTCGTGCCCGTACTTTAGCTAACAACGGCGTGTTTATCTAATACATGCATACGAAAAAGCCGGCTAACAAACGAGCCGGCTTAAAATCACTGGCCTAAAGTGCAATCCGGCGTAGCGATTTATAGCTTGCTTTCAAGCTCGGGCAGAATCTCGAACAGATCGCCCACCAGGCCGTAGTCGGCCACCTGGAAGATCGGCGCTTCGTCGTCCTTGTTGATCGCAACGATCACTTTGGAGTCTTTCATGCCCGCCAAGTGCTGAATGGCGCCGGAGATCCCCACCGCGATATACAGATCTGGAGCGACGATTTTACCGGTTTGACCAACCTGCATATCGTTGGGTACAAAGCCTGCGTCCACCGCGGCGCGCGAGGCGCCTACCGCCGCGCCCAGCTTGTCGGCAATCCCGTTAAGCAGTTTGAAGTTGTCGCCGTTGCCCATGCCGCGGCCACCGGAGATGACGACCTTGGCACCGCCGAGTTCGGGGCGGTCAGACTGCGCCAGTTCTTGTTTCACAAAGCTTGACTGGGTGTTCTCGACCACCACGTCTACCGCTTCCACCGTGGCGCTACCGCTATCGCTGACCGCGTCAAACGCGGTGGTGCGTACGGTCATCACTTTAAGCGCATCATCGCTTTTCACCGTGGCGATGGCGTTGCCCGCGTAGATCGAGCGCTTGAAGGTATCCGCGCTTTCCACCGCAATCACGTCAGACAGCTGGCTGACATCTTTCAACGCGGCCAAGCGCGGCAGGACGTTTTTGCCCGTGGTGGAGGCGCTGGCCAATACGTGGGTGTAGTCGCCGGCCAGCTCGACCAGCAAGGCGCCCATGGGCTCGGCGAGCTGGTGGGCATAGACGGCGTTATCCGCCACGCGCACTTTGCTGACGCCGTCCAGCTTGGCGGCCGCGTCGGCGGCGGCTTGAACGCCTTCCCCGGCGATCAGCACGTCAATATCGCCACCGATCGCTTTGGCGGCCGCCACCACGTGGGCGGTTGCGCCCGCCAACTGGCCTTCATGAAGGTCGGCAAGTACCAGAATGCTCATGCGTTCGACTCCTCTTAAAGCACCTTGGCTTCGTTTTTAAGTTTATCGATCAGTTCGTCCACGGAGGCGACCTTGATGCCGCCTTTGCGCTCGGCCGGAGATTCCACCTTGAGCAGGCTGACCTTGGACGCCACCTCGACGCCATAATCGGCGGGGGTCTTGACGTCCATGGGCTTTTTCTTGGCCTTCATGATGTCCGGAAGCTTGGCGTAGCGCGGCTCGTTCAGGCGCAGGTCGGTGGTCACAATCGCCGGGAGCGTCAGCGCAATCGTCTGCAGACCGCCGTCGATTTCACGGGTGACGTTGACCTTGTCACCATCGACAGCCACTTCCGAGGCAAACGTGCCCTGAGGCAGATTGGTCAGCGCAGCGAGCATCTGGCCGGTTTGGTTATTGTCAGTGTCGATCGCCTGTTTACCCAGAATCACCAACCCCGGCTGCTCTTCATCGACGACGTTGGCCAGCAGTTTGGCAACCGCCAGTGACTCGGCCCGTTCGTCGGTTTCGATATGCAGGGCGCGGTCGGCGCCCAGCGCCAGCGCGGTACGCAGCTGTTCCTGGGCGGCCTTGGGGCCAATGCTGACGGCAACGACTTCCGTGGCCACGCCCTTCTCTTTGAGGCGCAGAGCCTCTTCCACGGCGATTTCGCAGAAGGGGTTCATGGCCATTTTGACGTTGGTAAGATCCACGTCGGAGTGATCCGCTTTAACGCGGATCTTGACGTTGTAATCGATGACGCGTTTAACCGCGACGAGTACTTTCATAGGTTCCTCGCTTGGCTGGTGGCAAAAGCCGTTTACCCAAGTCGGCACCCGCTTTGCGGACACCGCTTATAAAAGAGTCAGCCTCGCCATGGTGACGTAATGGCAAGGCTTCGATAAATTCATGCAAGCGTTTGATAGGTACGCAATCAAAAAACCCTATCAATTTGCCACAGCCTGCTGGGTGGCAACAATACCCATTCTCAGCGCAATGGTCGAAGGACTGCCCTAAATAGCACTACCTGTGGCTCACTTAGCCGGAAAGGCGGGTTTTACCATCGTAGGCGTGACCTGACACAGGTATTATGCCTATCATGGAGTATAACCAGAAGCAAACGACCGTTTTAAATTAAGGCCGTGTTTTTATAAGGCACTGCACTTATGAGAATAAGGAGAAACCAGGTGGAAAATGTTGAACGCGATGTCATGGACTTTGATGTAGTGATTGTAGGCGCGGGTCCGTCCGGACTTTCCGCAGCCTGCCGCCTGATGCAGCAAGCCAATGAAGCCGAACAGGAGCTGACCGTTTGTGTTGTGGAAAAAGGCTCTGAAGTCGGTGCACACATTTTATCCGGCGCTGTTTTTGAACCGCGGGCTCTGGCGGAGCTGTTTCCCGACTGGCAAGAGCGTGGCGCTCCCTTAAACACCCCCGCCACTCGTGACGATGTTTACCTGCTTAAAGACGCGCACAAAGCTCAAAAGCTGCCAAATGCCGTAGTGCCCAAGAGCATGCACAATACCGGCGGCGATATCACCCGCTATGTGATCAGCGCCGGCAATCTATGCCGCTGGCTCGCCGAACAGGCAGAGAGCTTGGGCGTTGAAATCTTCCCGGGCTTTGCCGCACAGGAAGTGATTATTGAAGAAGATGCCGTACGCGGAATTATCATTGGCGATATGGGTGTGGCCGCTGACGGCACGCCGAAAGATGGCTATATGCCCGGCATGGAGCTGCGTGCCAAGTACACGCTGTTTGCCGAGGGCGCGCGTGGCCATTTAGGCAAGCGTCTTATCGAGCACTTCTCTCTTGATTCAGGGCGCGATCCGCAACACTACGGCATTGGCCTGAAAGAGCTGTGGGATGTGCCCGCCGACAAGCATGAGCCCGGTGTGGTCGTGCATGGTTCTGGCTGGCCTTTGGATAAGAACGCTCATGGGGGCTGGTTCCTTTATCACGCTGAAAACCAGCAGGTCGTGGTTGGCCTGATTATGGATCTGTCTTACCAGAATCCCTGGCTGTCGCCGTTTGATGAATTTCAGCGCATGAAGCATCACCCGGCACTAAGCCAATATCTGGAAGGCGGCAAACGTGTGGCTTATGGCGCTCGGGCCATTACCAAAGGCGGGTTTAACTGCTTGCCCAAGATGACCTTTGCAGGCGGCTTGTTGATTGGCTGCGATGCCGGCACGCTTAACTTCTCCAAGATCAAGGGCCTGCATACGGCAATGAAGTCAGGGCTGGTCGCGGCAGAAAGCGTCTTTGAAGCGATTAAAGGCGGCGATGAAGGCGCCCAGGAACTGACTAGCTTCACTGAGAAGTGGGAAGCCAGTTGGGCCTATCAGGAGCTAAAAGAGAGCGCCAGCTTTGGTCCGGCGATTCACAAATACGGCACGGTGGGCGGCGGCGCCTATAACTTTGTTAACCAGCTACTGGGCAGCAAATTACCCAATGTGCACGACACGTCTACCGATCATGGCGCGCTAAAGCTTGCGTCTGAGTTCGAAAAAATCAACTACCCAAAGCCTGACGGCAAGCTGTCTTTTGATAAGCCGTCTTCGGTGTTTCTCTCCAACACTAACCACGAAGAGGATCAGCCGTGCCATCTGCGCCTTGATGACCCCAAAATTCCTATCCAGGAAAACCTGCCCAAGTACGCCGAGCCTGCTCAGCGCTACTGCCCAGCTGGGGTTTATGAAGTGGTGGAAGATACGGCAGGCGAACCACGCTTTCAGATCAACTTCCAAAACTGCGTGCACTGCAAAACCTGTGATATTAAAGACCCGGCCCAGAACATCAACTGGGTAGCGCCAGAAGGCGGCGGCGGCCCCAACTATCCGAACATGTAATACCCGCACGTGCTCTTTAGAGCACGCCCAAATGCCAGCCTAAACCTTACACGTTCAGGCTGGCTGAGCGGGCGGCTCCAGCCGCTCAATGGGTGCACGGCGAGCAATCAAACGTCGCCGTCCTGCCTGGACAAAACGTACATCAATCACCGGATCAGCAGGATTACCCTCAACCGACGCAATCTCTCCCTCACCAAATACCGCATGATGCAGCCGCTGCCCTGGATAAAAGGGCTCGCCCGGCGCATAAGAGGCCTTGGGCTCCCGAACCTCAGGCACCGCGAGGGTAATATCATCGCGCCCCAAGCGCTCTAGATAGCGCTTAACAATAGCGGGTGACGCCACGCTCAGTGCAGCACTGCCAGGCGCATTCTGTGCCAGACACTCAGCAATACGCATACTGTCCTGCCACGCGCTTTCAGCGATAAAGCGGCTAGGGCGATGCGCGCCGCCATCGTGCAACACTATTAGCTGCTCTTCTGCACGGGTAATCGCCACATAAAACAGCCGTCGCTCCTCTTCCAAGCGCTCATCACTTAGCGGCGTTTCACGACTATAGTGGGGGAAATCTTCTTCATTGACGCCAGCCACCACAACCAGCGGCCACTCCAGCCCTTTGGCGCCGTGTACGGTTGAAATCAGCACGCCCCCCGCCTGGTTTTCAACCGGGCGCTCTAAAAGCTCAATAAACGCATCCGGGTCTTGAACGCTTTGCGCCTGCTCGATCAGCACGTCCAGAAGACGCACATCCTCTTCGCCTTTATCACGCCGTGCCGCAGCACGTTTTAAGGTCTTCTCGGCGTCGATACTTTCCACTACATGACTGAGCAGTTTGGCCGGCGGCCAGGCGCTTAACCTGGGAAGCTCACACAATAAAGCCCAGCGTTTTTTTAGCGTACGCCGCTGCAATGGCTTTAGCTCCGTGAGGACGGGGTCATGCCGCTCTGGCCAGCTCTGTGTAGTTGCCAGCTGATACGCCAAGCGCTGTAGCCGATCGCGTGCTACGAAAGGTGTTGGTTGCGAAAGCAACAGCAGCAGATGTTCAGGGTGATGAAGTAATTCAGGGCGACGCGAAAGCTTTAAATAGCCGACCAATGCCTGCACCAGTGGCAAACGAAATACAAAGCGGTCTTCACGCAGCAGACGAAACGGAATGCCCGCCTGGAGAAGCGCCAATTGAAAAGGCACGGAAAGCGCCCAGCTACGCACTAGAAGACTCACCTGGTTAAAGGCGCGGCCCTGCGCTTTCCAGTCGATCAAGGTATCCAGCAATACGGTATTGCCCTGCCCGACCGACACCCGCGTATTCGGGTTATGCGGCGCGGCCAAACACAGCTGATCAGGACGCCGCCGATTGGCCACGATCGCGTGGTTCGCGGTAAGTGCCAGCGCGTGACCATGGCGAAAGGTCGTGGAAAGCGGGTAGTCGGTTGCTTGCCCAAACGTAGCGGTAAAGTCTTCTAGCATGGTATCCGGCCGGGCGCCGCGCCATTCATAAATGCACTGGTTAGCATCACCTACCGCCATTACCGACGCCGTACTGCCCGCCAGCACTGCCAAAAGGCGCTGCTGCGCAGCGTTGATATCCTGATACTCATCAATAATCACGTGATCCAGAAAGCCTTCGACCCGCTGGCGTAGTGTACTGTCAGCTTCCAACACCTGTAGCGGCCGATACAAAAGATCGGCGTAGGTCATCAGACCTTCGTTACTGAGCATTTTTTCCGCCTCATCAAAGGCGGCAGGAAAATAATCGGTATCGGGCTCGTAATTAAGCCGCTCATAAAGCGCTTGAGGCGCGGCCATTTCGGCTTTAACCAAGTTACAAAAATGCGCCAGCGCTTCCAGGCGGTCACCTTCAATCGCCGCATCGCGGCGCTCCACGCTGTCACGCAGCACATTGATACTCGCTTGGCGCAGCAAGCGCTCCAGCTGCCAGTCAGCCGAGAGTAGCCGCCGTGGCGCAAGCGCGCCCCAGCGGCACAGGCTTTGAGTAAGCCGGTGACCCAAGGAATGAAAGGTGCGCACGGCGGGCAATACCTGGCCGTCAGGCGCCATCTTGACCAAGCGCTGATGAAAGTCATCGCGCGCCGAGCGGTTAAACATCAGCACCAGCATCCGTTTTGGCTCTACGCCGCTGGCAAGCAAATGCAAAACCCGCGCCGCCATAGTGGTCGTTTTGCCGGCGCCCGCAACAGCCGCTACCCGCGCATGACCACCGCTATGATGCACTACGGCATGCTGCTCAGCGGTTAACTTCACGAAACCTCACTTGGCGAGCCATCATCCATAGCGTCGACCTGGCCTAGCGGATACCAGTCACCGGCGCTCCAAATACCCACCTCACATTGACCGTTAGCAAGCTCCCGGGTGCTGGAGGCCTCAACCAATTGGTAAAACACATGGCGATGCAATCTGGCCGCCAACCCATAACGCACGCTGACTTCCGGCACCGACTCGCCCTGCGGCGTCTGGCTAATGGATAAAGGGTGCGACTGGTCCAAACGTACGACATCATCAAACTGGGTGGTAAACCACCAGGCGTCATCACGGAAATCGGCCTCGACCGCCACAAAAGGCAAATCCTCAACCTGAACGCGCCAACGCTCAACCGGCGTTACCAGGCAAACACCGTCTGAATCATGGCGCAAAAGCGTAGATAACAGGCGCGCAATATTCGGCCGGGCAAACGGCTGCCCATCGTGCAGCCAGGTACCATCGGCCTGAATCACAATATTGATATCACCCGACAGCGCTGGCTGCCATTGATCTAAAGGCGGAATACTGGCCGCGCTTTGACGTTGCTGGAGTAGTCGATCAATATTCATCGCACCCACCTTACGCTTGCACAGTTTAACGTGATGACACTAACCCAGCCTGCGCCAGTGCGTCTTTGATATGCGCCGGGGCATCGGGCACTGTCGCTTTAAAAAGCTGATAGAAATTAGCGGTTGTCTGCATGGCCACCTCATCAACACTCACCCCACGCTCCTTGGCGATACACTCCGCCACCTCGACCACCCAGGCAGGCTCATTGGGTTTGCCGCGGTATGGCACAGGCGCTAGATAAGGGCTGTCGGTTTCAATCAATAGGCGATCAAGCGGCAGTTGGCGAGCCAGCTCACGCAGTGATGCAGCGTTGTTGAAGGTAATAATACCTGACAACGAGATATAGAAGCCAAGCCGCACGGCCTCGCGGGCCATATCCAGGTCTTCGGTAAAGCAGTGAAGTACGCCCCCGACCCGCGGGTTACTGTGTTCGCGCAATAAGGCGAGCGTATCTTCTTTAGCTTCGCGAGTATGCACGATGACCGGCAGTTCAAGCTCCCGCGCGGCCAACAAGTGGCGCTTGAAGCGTTCATGCTGCACATCAGCCGACACGCTGTCCTGATAGTGATAATCCAGCCCGGTTTCACCAATGGCCACCGCGCCATATCGCTCGGCGGCTTCTTGAATATCGCTGATACTGGGTTCCTGCTCAGGCTTGTGCAGCGGGTGCAGGCCTGCCGAGATAGCGACATCAGCATGCTCGCGGGCAATCGCAGCAAGTCCCGGCATATCGTCAAGCGTTACCGCAACCGCCAAAAACTGACTGACGTCGGCCGCCCGCGCCGCGTTCAGCGTGGCGGCTATATCGCCTCCATGGGTATGTTCAGATAAACGATCTAAATGACAGTGCGAATCAACAAACATGAACGTCTCAGCAACAATAAGGAAGAATAAGGCAGGATATTAAAGCGTAAACGAGGGAGTCGTAGAACTTGCCTCTGTCAGTAACGTTTCGATACGCTCGCGCAGAGCATTATCCTGTGAGCGAAAATGCACGCCAATGCCCGGCGTACGCTGGGTGTCTGCTTCGCTGGGTGTCACCCACACAACATCACCCGAAACGGTGACCCGTTCGCTTTCATCCGGCAAAGTAAGAAGTAAAGTGACCTGATCGCCCAACGCATACGGCGTTTTGGTGGGAACAAAAATGCCCCCACGGTCTAAAAACGGCATATAGGCAGACAATAGCGTAGCAATATCGGGCACGGTCAGGGCAAGGGCTTTGTGAACATTCATATCATCCTCGCGCGCCATAGAAAATTACGACCGCAGTAGCGCGGCCCAACGCACTAGCCAGGCTTCCAGCACCAGCTGCGGATTGGGGTTGGCTCCCACCGCCAACAGGCGCCGCTGTTCACGGGCGTAGTCCAATAAACGAAACCAGTCCTGAACACGGCCGTTTTTAACCGCCTGACGATAAAGAGGCTCTAAATCGGGGTTGTGTAATACGTCCGCTTCGCCGGAGATACCCAACCGAATGAGATCTTCAAGCCAGGCAATACCGTACCACAGGATGGCATCAATCGCCTGACGATCAAGCCGCGCGGCTTCTGACACCGGCTCAGCACCGCGCACCAGCTGCTCAAAGCAGTCATGGATCTGATGGCGTAATGCCCGCTCTTCAGGCGAAGCCAGCTCAACCGCCAAAAGCGGCAAACCACCCGACACACGCCACCAAAAATACGCTTCATCCTGGCTGCCCAGTTTTTCAATCAGCCAGCTTCGCGATGCCTCGAACGCGACGCTCGGCAATGACCACTGCTGACAACGCGAACGTATGGTCGCCAACATGCGCGAGGGCACATCAGAAAGCAGAATAAATAGCGTCTTGGCGCCCGGTTCTTCGAGGCTTTTCAGCAACGCATTGGCAGCGGCGATGTTCATGCTCTCAGCCGGAGAAATCACAATCACGCGATAGCCGCCCTGCTGGGCGGTCTGCGACACAAACCGGTTAACGTCGCGGATAGGGTCAATACGTATCTGTCGTTTGCCCTCTTCAGGAGAAACGCGCAGCAGATCAGGATGGTAGCCTGATGCAAGCATAGAACAGCTATGACACTGGCCGCATGCCAACACATCGGGGTTTGCGCATAGCGTGCGGGCAATCAGTGTCTCAGCCAGCTGCTGCTTACCCACGCCGTGGGCACCGCTTAGCAAAATCGCATGCGGCATACGCCCCTCATCCGCCAGGCGCACCAGCTGTCGCCAAGTGACTTCCTGCCACGGCAGTATGCCGGTTAACGCCATAGCGCTATCCGTTCGGCGAGCGTGTCGTGAATGTCGGCTTGCACACTGGCAAGTGACTGATGCGCATCAATCAGCGCAAAGCGCTCCGGTTCGGCGTCGGCTCGGGCCAGATAGGCTTCGCGAACAGCCTGGAAAAATTCGCCACGCTCCTGCTCAAAACGGTCACGCTGCTCGTTTTGACTATTCAAACGTGACTCAAGACGTGATTGCGCGGCAGTTAACGGCATGTCCAACAGCAGGGTCAGATCAGGTGCGAGCCCCTTTTGCACAAACGCCTCAAGCTGGGCAATCCGCTCAACCGACATGCCTCGCCCGCCCCCCTGATAGGCAAAAGTTGCGTCAGTAAATCGGTCGCACACGACCCATGCTCCACGCTCCAGCGCCGGCACTATTTTTTCGGCCAGATGCTGGGCACGCGCGGCAAACATCAATAAAAGCTCAGCATCGGCATGTAACGGCTCCTGCGGAGCAGGGTCGAGCAGGAGCGTACGGATCGCTTCGGCGCGCGGCGTACCACCTGGCTCCCGCGTACTTACAACCTCAAAACCCTGCGCTTCAAGCGAGGCGACCACAAAGGCCATATTGGTGGATTTGCCTACGCCTTCGCCGCCTTCCAGCGTAATAAAGCGTCCCCGCTTAGTCATTGCGATCCCTTAATCAACGGTTGCGAATATAACGATTAACCGCATTATTGTGCTCACGCAGCGTGCGTGAGAACTGGTGCGTACCATCGCCACGCGATACAAAATACAGCGTATCACCGGGCAGAGGATTAACGGCCGCTTCAAGCGACGCCCGCCCCGGCATGGCAATCGGCGTGGGCGGCATACCATTAATCACATAGGTATTGTAAGGCGTGGCTTCGCGCAGGTCGGCATAGGTAATACGCCCCGCGTAGCGCTCACCCATGCCGTAAATCACGGTAGGGTCGGTTTGCAGGCGCATGCCCTGCTCCATACGGCGCTTAAAGACACCGGCAATTTCACGCCGCTCTTCAGGCGCCCCGGTTTCCCGCTCGATAAGCGATGCCATGATAAGCGCCTCGTAAGGCGATTCAACGGTCAGGTCTTCTGCACGAGATTCCCACACTTCCTCTAAAATACGCTCCATGCGCGCAAGCGCTTGACGCAGAAGATCGACGTCATCCATCCCTAGGTGATAACGGTACGTATCGGGGAAAAACCAGCCTTCTGGAAAGGTACCTTCCCGGTCCAGCAGCGCCATGATCTCTTCATCACTCATATCGGCCGTTTGATGGCCAAGCTTTGGCGCATTATTGAGCAGCTCACGCAATTGATTAAACGTGCGCCCTTCGGGAAGCGTTAATGCATAGGTAACTACATTGTTACTGCCTAACAGCGCGATCATCTCAAGACCGCTCATCCCGGGTGTCAGCTGATACTCACCCACGCGAAGACGCGGAACGCGCTCTGGATGAACCCGTGCCAGCAATTGAAATGCCCAGGCATCATCAATAATGCCTTGAGACTCTAACTGCGCTACCACCTGATTAAAGCCAGCACCGGCGGGTACTTGGTAAAGAACTGGCTCATCAAGCGTTAAGGGTGCTTCCAGGCGGTTTTGCCAATACAGATAGCTACCTGCCGCGACAGCAACGCCCAACACCAGGATAATTCCAACAGCGGCCAATAACCGTTTCAACGTTTCACCTCAACAAAATAAGTTAGGGCTTACTGCATAGGAGTTGGCGCATAGCCCAACAGGCGGTGCGCCAGCGTTTGAAACTTGTCGTGCCTATCGCCCTGAAAGCGTTGCAGGCAAACATTGTCTTCCGATAGTAACGTGTGAACGGGCCAGACACCCTGCACGGAGTTAGCCACCCAAACGCGCTCCATCCTGGGTAGCAATTCAAGTGACAGGCTGGCTTCACTGACAGCGCCCTGATCAATTAACGCGCGACGCAGTGTGCCCGCCACGCCGCATTTATCCAGCGGCGGCGTAAACACCTGCCCTCGCTGTTGCCAGAACACGTTCATGCTTGTCGCTTCAACCAGCTGCCCTTGCTGATCGGCAAGCAAACCTTCGGCAATCATGGCATCGCGCCATTCCTGACGCGCCATTACGTTTTCAAGCCGATTTAAATGCTTGATACCGGCTAAAGCAGGCTGATGACCCAGACGTAAACAGCATATACGCACCGTTACCCCATTTTTCCAGCGTTCAACCATGGGGGCAAACACAGTCCGTTGGCTTAGTAAACGGGGCGCTGGGGGATCGGGTAGCGCATACCCTCTTCCACCGCTTCCCCGGGTGACGATCAGTTTTAATACTTCAAGCGGTGCCGTGGCCTTGCCCTGCCAAGTGGCTTCGATCGCCGCCTGGCAGGGAGTGGGGATACCCAGACACTGACATCCACGCACCAGCCGTGCTACGTGATACGGCCAAAGCACCGGCTCGCCGTGACGCAGTAGCACCGTTTCGAACACGCCATCCCCATACGCCAGTCCGCGGTCATCAAACGGTACCTGAGGCAGGGTCATCTTGCGTTATACCTTTTTAAACAACAGCGAACCGTTGGTGCCGCCAAACCCAAACGAGTTGGACAGCGCAACATCAATACGCATGTTACGCGCAGTGTGCGGCACATAGTCCAGGTTGCAGCCTTCCTGGGGGTTATCCAGGTTAATCGTGGGCGGTGCCACCTGATCACGAATGGCCAGAATGCTGAATACCGCCTCAACAGCGCCAGCAGCTCCCAGCAGATGCCCAATCATGGATTTGGTAGAGCTTACCGCCACATTCTGAGCAGCGCTGCCCATTACCCGCTCAACAGCCCGGCTTTCAGCCAGATCGCCCGCTGCCGTGGAGGTTCCATGTGCGTTGATATAATGCACTTCGGAAGGATCCATTTGAGCATCTTTAATCGCATTACTCATGGAAAGCGCAGCCCCGCGGCCATCTTCAGGCGGTGCCGTCATGTGATAGGCATCGTCACTCATGCCAAACCCGATAAGTTCGGCGTAGATATTCGCGCCCCGCGCTTTGGCATGTTCGTACTCTTCAAGCACCAGCACACCGGCACCGTCAGAAAGTACAAAACCGTCGCGATTTTTATCCCACGGGCGGCTTGCCGCTTCAGGATCATCATTACGCGTTGAAAGCGCTCGGGCGGCCGAGAAACCTCCCAGGCCAAGCGGTGTAGTCGCCATTTCAGCACCGCCACAGATCATGACATCTGCATCACCATAGGCAATGGTACGCGCGCTATAGCCAATATTGTGCGTGCCACTGGTACACGCAGTCGTAATGGCAATATTAGGGCCCTGGAAGCCATGCTGAATCGCCAGATTGCCCGAGATCATGTTGATGATGGAGCCCGGCACGAAAAAAGGTGATACGCGACGAGCGCCGCCCTTATTCAGCGCATTGTGGTTATGCTCGATCATGGGCAGGCCACCGATGCCCGACCCCATCGCCACCCCGATACGCGGTGCATTCTCTTCTGTGCAGGCAATGCCCGCATCTTGTATTGCCTGAGCGCCAGCCGCCATGCCGTACTGAATGAACAGATCCATCTTGCGGGCTTCTTTAGGATTCAGATAAGGGCTAATATCAAAATTCTTAACCGAACCACCAAAGCGTGTATTAAAGCTACTTGTATCAAAGTGCTCAATGGGCGCGATACCGCTCTTACCGGCCGTAATATTCGCCCACGTTTCATCCACGCTATTGCCCACTGGGGTCACCAGGCCTAACCCAGTTACCACTACCCTTCTTCGCGCCATTAGCTTTCCTCCAGGCATCCATGGTGACTCGACCCATCCGGGTCATTTTCAGCAGAAATCAGATGACTAGTATAACGGAGATTGAACGTTATGTTCACGGTGAAGCACAAAGCAAAAAAGCCGCCCTTTAAAAGGGCGGCTTTTAAGGGGGGGTGCTAGCACCACACCCTCGTTTGATGCATCAACTTGCCCTTACTGGTGGGCGTTTACGTAGTCGATGGCTTCCTGAACAGTGGTAATTTTTTCCGCTTCTTCATCAGGAATTTCAGTATCGAATTCCTCTTCCAAAGCCATTACCAGCTCAACAGTGTCAAGCGAGTCAGCACCCAGGTCTTCAGTGAAAGAAGAGCTGTTCTGGATATCTTCTTCTTTAACGTTCAGGCGCTCTGCTACAACTTTCTTAACGCGCTCTTCAATAGTACTCATTAACGTACTCCAGTCGTTCACATTAGCCGTTTTGGATAACCAGCTATTTGGAAACCGCAAGCCAAAAGCTGCGGGGTAGTTTATAGACGCCCTTAGACAGAAGCAACCGCTAAGCCTAAGGCCATCAACGCATATTCATGCCGCCGTTCACATGAAGGGTTTCACCAGTGATGTATCCTGCAGCATCGCTGGTAAGAAACCCTACTGCGGCAGCGATTTCTTCTGGACCGCCTAAGCGGGCCAGCGGAATCTGTTTCAACAGCATTTCATGCTGAGCTTCTGGCAACGCTTCGGTCATATCGGTAGCAATAAAGCCAGGCGCTACCGCGTTAACGGTAATCGCACGGGAAGCCACTTCACGAGCCAACGCACGGCTAAAGCCTTCCATGCCTGCTTTCGCAGCGGCATAGTTAGTCTGGCCCAGGTTACCCATGGTTGCCACTACCGAACTGATTGACACAATACGTCCAAACCGTGCTTTAGTCATACCGCGCAAACATGCCTTGCTTACACGATAGACGGATTTAAGATTGGTATCCATTACCGAATCCCATTCATCCTCTTTCATGCGCATCAGTAGGTTATCGCGAGTGATCCCTGCATTGTTGACCAGAATCGTCGGCGCTTCAAAACGCTCGGCAATATCTTTGAGCACTGTATCAATGCTCGCCTGGTCTGTCACATTCAGACAAACACCAGCGCCTTCGATACCGTTTTGCTTTAAATCAGCATCGATTTTTTGGGCACCGTCCTCGCTGGTCGCGGTACCAATCACTATACGGCCCTGGCGACCCAGCTCATGAGCGATCGCCCGACCAATACCACGACTGGCACCAGTAACAAGCGCAACCCTGCGTTCTTGCGTCATAACGTTTAGCCTTTAACTATTTGCTTTTTAACCACTCAAAAAGCAAGGATAGCGAAAAATTGCGGCGTATTAAGCACCGTTAGCCTGTGCTTCACGAGCCAACTCAAGCGCTGAATCCAAACTATCCGGGTCATTTACCGCCAAGCCTTTGGCTCCGCGGGCGATGCGTTTATTTAGCCCGGTTAACACTTTACCAGGCCCACACTCGATAAACACATTAACAGACTGAGCTACCATGGTTTCAACACATGATGACCAACGAACCGGCTGGTAGAGCTGCTCAATCAGCCGTGTGCGCAGTGTATCAATATCAGCATGCGCCTTCGCATCGACATTTTGCACGACAGTATAGCGCGGGGCACGAAACTCAACGCTTTGCATAGCCTCCGCCAACCGCTCGGCCGCCGGGCGCATCAATTCACAATGAGACGGCACTGAAACCGGTAGCGCCATCGCTCGCTTAGCGCCCGCTTCCTGGCAGGCCACAATGGCACGCTCAACGGCCGCCTTACTACCGGCAATGACAACCTGACCAGGCGAATTATAATTAACAGCGGAAACAATATCGCCCTGTGCAGCATGGGCACAAGCTGCTTCTACCGCATCATCAGCAAGCCCCAAAATGGCCGCCATACCACCTTCGCCGACAGGCACGGCGTCCTGCATGGCTTCGCCACGCAAGCGAACCAGCTGAACACCTTCAGCAAAGCCCATCACGCCCGCACACACCATGGCGCTATATTCGCCCAGGCTATGCCCGGCCATGATAGTGGGCCGCGGGCCTTCCAGCTCCTGCCACACCCGCCAAATCGCAACACTAGCAGAAAGCAGCGCAGGCTGCGTACAGGCAGTTGCGTTTAGCGTTGCCTCGGGGCCCTCCTGGACGACTTTCCACAAGTCGTACCCAAGTGCGTCCGAAGCTTCCTCAAAAGTTGTTCCCACCACACTGTAGCGCTCGGCCAGCTCTCGCAGCATTCCAAGCTGCTGAGAGCCCTGCCCGGGAAAAATGAGGGCAAGGGGTTGAGACATGTCGTTCACCTTTGCTCTTGTAGGCATTTGCTCATTTGAGCGATAGGCGCGGTTACGGGCACATCCTGCTGCCACCTGTAACCCGCAAAATACGTTCTAACGTTTTATTATCTAGTCGAGTAACATCCCTACTCTGATGCCTACGTTCAGTTATCGGGCACCTAAATCTAGGCTTCACACCTGCGCCATTAGCGACGCTCCCAGCGGCCGGCGATTCGTGCGGGCAGATTATGCTCCACCTCGCTTAGCGCACGCTGGATAGCATAGTAGAAACCATCCGCCTGGGTACCACCATGGCTTTTCACCACGATACCCTTCAGGCCAAGCAAACTTGCCCCGTTGTAACGCACAGGATTTAATTCCTGCTTCAGGTATCTAAGCACAGGCTTGGCCAGTAGGCTTGCCAGACGTCCACTCAGGCGTGATTCAAACGCCATCTGTACACGCTCTACCAGCATACGGGTCAAACCTTCGCTCGCTTTAAGCACTGCATTGCCTACAAAACCGTCGCAGACAACCACATCAAGCTCGCCATCAAACAGATCACCGCCCTCGGCATACCCCTGATAGGCAAAGGCCGTGTCATCAGGATACTCACGCAAAATCCTGTCGGCCTCGCGCACACAAGCATTACCCTTGGTGGCTTCTGAGCCCACATTAAGCAACGCGACGCGGGGCAGCTTTACGTCATCGACGCACTGCGCCATTGCAGCACCCATTACCGCAAAATCAACCAGACGGTGCGCCGGCGAATCCACGTTAGCCCCCAGATCCAACAGATAGCAGCGGCGGCCGTGGCGCGCTGGAATCGCGGTACTGATTGCAGGCCGGGAAATTCCGGGAAGCGTGCCCAGCTCGCGTCGCGCAAGGGCTACTAATGCTCCTGTATTGCCTGCACTGACACCGGCATCGGCCTCACCAAGGCTAAGACTTCTTAGCATACAGGCCATACTGCTCGTCTGCCCATGGCGAAGCGCCCAGGCAGCACTGGATGTCTGGGAGATACTTAACGGCGCATCACTTGCCACTAAACGTGACGTTGCCGCAGCCAAAGGCTGCGGCAAGCGTGAAAGCTCAGCAATCACTTGCTGACGCGGGCCAAACAGAGTCAGCTCAAGATCAGGATGTTCCATCACTGCTCTTGCCGAGCCTTCGATAACGGCACGAGGGCCTTGGTCGCCCCCCATCACATCAATCGCTAGGCGCACGTAGCACCCACTCTATTTGGCCGCTTTACCGGACAGTTAAGGCTTATACCTCAACTACCTTACGACCACGGTAGAAACCATCGGCAGCTACGTGGTGACGCAGGTGCTTAGTACCGGTTTCCGGGTCCTGAGACAGTGTCGGAGCGGTCAGCGCATCGTGGCTACGACGCATGCCGCGCTTGGAACGAGTTTTACGGTTCTTTTGAACTGCCATGGGTGTTTACTCCAAGGTATATAGGATAAGTGGTGCTTACTTTTTGCCCTTCAAGGCGTCTTTGCTTTTCAAGACATTGAGCACCGCGAAAGGGTTCGTGGCGGGCGCCGCTTCTTCCGCCTCGCCGCCTGTTTTGCTGACCAGCTGCTCCGCCGAGACATGACATTCAGTCTCCTCGTGATAGACCACCTGCGGCAAGCTGAGGATAAGCTCATCCTCAACAACCGTGAGTAGATCCAGCTGTTCATTTTCCACCAGCACCGGCTCATGGCTGGCAGGCAGCTCGGCGGCCAAGGCTTCGTCAGTAATCATCCCAAGCAGGAAGTCACTGGACACGTCTTGACTTAGCGGCACCAAGCAGCGACGACAGGGCAATGCCAGCGTCGCTTGCAAATGGCCACGAATTTCACGACGACCTTGGGCATCCACACCAAATTCCAGGACAACATGACAGTCGCCTGTTTGGTCACCTGCCTCTTCGGCAAGCCGTGGCAGCTTAGTAAGTGCCACTAAGCCTTCTAGTCGTTCGTGGCGGGCTGCAAGCTTATAAGGCTCAACCCGGCTGGGGAGTTGTGAGGTCAACATAGGCGCGCAATGATAGGCACTCCCCCCGCTGGTGTCAAAGCTGTCAGCATAATTCTTCATGGTTTATCGCACAAACCTGCAAATTAGGCACGGCTATCGGGTTTAGCTACACTCACTTTTCATTCCCAATGGCTTAGGAGAAAGAGCGTGCCGCTTACCCAAGACGCGTCATTAGTATTGGCATCAAGCTCTCGCTGGCGGCGAGAACTACTGGACCGCCTGCAGCTTCCCTATCAGTGTTATTCGCCAGATATCGACGAAACGCCGCACGCGAATGAGTCGCCTAAAGCGCTTGTGCATCGCCTCGCACTCAGTAAAGCCAACGCCGTGGCAGAACGCTTTCCTGACCACTATATTATCGGCTCAGATCAGGTGGCGGTATTTGAAGGCGATATTCTTGGCAAACCGCATACTCAGGAGCGCGCCTGCGCCAATCTGGCACGCTTTTCAGGCCAGCGGGTTACCTTTTTAACCGGCCTTGCCCTACTTGATACGCGCCAGCAGCGCCACTACACCCATATCGAGCCTTTCTATGTGGTCTTCCGCTCGCTAACCGAGCGCGAGATCGAGCGCTATGTCGCGCTCGAGCAACCGCTGGACAGCTCAGGCAGCTTTCGCATGGAGGGCTTAGGGATCACCTTATTTGAGGCCTTAGAAGGCCGCGACCCCAATGCACTGATAGGCCTGCCGCTAATTGCCCTTTGCAGCATGCTGCGCCAAGTGGGCATCAGCCCGCTTGGCGCTGAATAGCAAACCTACTGGGCCTGATAGCGAAGCGGTGAGTTAGGCGCTTGAAGGCCTAATACACTGGCTGCCACTTGCGTAAAGCGTCGCGTCAAACGATCAAACGGATCAAGGCGCGGCGTATAGTCTTCCCAACTTGCTTCACCGACATGAGCGCGGGCGACCTCCTCAAGACTGCCCATCTGATCGACAAGCCCTAACTCAAGACCTTGCTCGCCGCTCCATACCAGGCCCGAGAAAATTTCTGGTCGATCGCTTAGACGATCGCCACGCCCTGCCCTGACGTCATCAATAAACTGTTGATGGGTCTGGGTTAGCACGCCCTGCCAGAACGCCTCAGCGTCATCATCCAAAGGCTGAAAAGGGTCTAGAAAGGCTTTGTTCTCGCCAGCCGTCATAACGCGGCGCTCAACCCCGATACGGCTAATGGCATCCTGAAAGCCAAACCCTGCGTAAATAACCCCAATGGAGCCCACCAAGCTCGCCGGTGATGCAATAATTTCATCGGCTGCCGAGGCGATATAATAAGCCCCGCTCGCGCCAATATCTTCGATCACCGCCAATATCGGCTTATCGCCCTGTTCACGCAGACGCATAATTTCCGCGTAAATGCGCTGTGACTGTACCGGACTTCCGCCAGGGCTATCGATATGCAGCACAACGGCTTCGGTATTATCTGAATCCCAGGCGCGATTCAGCCCCCGAATGATCCGCTCGGCATTTGCCGGTGCATCGCTGGCAATAACGCCATTAACTTCAACGACGCCCAGGTGACGTTGCAAGGTAGATGAATCGCCCGCTGGCGCCCAGAAGACGTTATATACGACGGTCGCGACTAGCGCTAATATCAGAAACAGCGTCATAAACCGGAAAAACAGCTTCCAACGCCGCGAACGACGCTGCTCGGTCAATACGCCGCCAATCCAGCGATCCATCATCTCGACTTGAGCCAGCCGTTGTCGCTCACGTAGCGTTTCAGCATCATCGCCTGCGGCACCCACCGAAGCAGCTTCATCTGTATAAGCCGCCACGTCAGGGCCCTGTGTCCAGCGATCATGATCTGATCGACCAGGCGCGGGCCTATCTGCAGGACTTTGGTCTGCAGGACTTTGGTACCCATCAGCATCACTGCGGCGCCAATCATCACTCATATATCATCCTTTTTGAGTCTAGGAACGCCAGGTCATTGACCATCCACCCAACGTCGCATCATCTATCCATACAGCCAGCCAAAAAGATCCTCAACGTTATGAGCGACCCATTTAGGCTGGCTTGCTGCTAACCGCGCCGGCGTATGAACACCGTACGTTACCGCCACACGGTCCATGCCGACGGCCCTCGCCATTTCCAGATCATATTCCGTATCGCCCACCATTACCGCACGCTCTACGGGTACGCCAAGCTCAACAAGTATCTCGTTAAGCATTTGCGGGTGCGGCTTTGAGCGCGTTTCATCAGCGGTACGACTGGCATGAAACCAGGCACCGCTTCCCGTTTCGGTAAAAACACGATCAAGCCCACGGCGGCTTTTACCTGTAGCCACAGCCAGACGCTGCTGCTCGCGCTCACGCAGGCGCGCTACTTGCGCCTCAACACCACTAAAAAACGGCATGGGCGTTGTATTCCCACTCACAAAGTGGTGCGAATAGCGCTGGCGCAAGCGTTCCGCCTGAGCAGGCAAAATACCCGGGCATAGCTTGGCAATGGCTTCAGGCAGCCCCAAACCAATAATATCCTCAACCGCTGCGGCTTCAAGCTCGCCCCACTCTGCTTCCTGGGCTGCTGCCTGCATGCAGGCAACAATCTTGGGCACCGAATCCATCAAGGTGCCATCCCAATCAAAAATAATCAGCTCGTAGCGCATGAACGCTCCTTATCGGCGTGCGCGTTTCAGTATGTCTTCCAGCACATCCGGCAGCGGCGCTTTAACCGTCACCGGGCGGCCGTTGGTAGGCTCTGGAAATGTTAAGGAGCGGGCATGCAGAAATAGGCGACTAACCCCCAAGTGCTTCGTCAAATGAGCACTTTCGCGCGTTGAATACTTGTCATCGCCCAATAGCGCGTGTCCGGCATGAGCAGCATGAACGCGAATCTGGTGCGTTCGCCCGGTGACCGGCTCAGCTTCAATCAGCGTGGCTTTTTCAAAGGTTTCAACAACGGCGAAATGGGTACGCGATACTTTGCCGTTAGGATCGACCCGCACCCGCCGCTCGCCGTTACCCGCATCGAAACGGTCAAGACGAGCACTTTCATAGGTTTTACGCGCAGGCCAACGGCCATTGACTAACGCCAGATAGCGTTTGTCCATGCCGTGCTTTTTTAACGACTCGTTGAGCGTTACTAGTGCATCGCGAGATTTAGCCAGCAGTAAACAGCCCGATGTATCACGATCAAGCCTGTGAACGAGTTCTAAAAAGCTCAAATCATCACGCACTTGCCGCAGCGCCTCGATCAAACCAATCTTCACGCCACTGCCTCCGTGCACGGCAAGCCCGGAAGGTTTGTTGAGCACCATCCAGTCAGGGCCTTCCATAATGACGCTGCCCACCAAGACATCACGCAGATTATCGCTAACTTCCTTTACGGCTTCGCGAGGCGCCAGACGCAAAGGTGGCACACGCACCATATCTCCTGCCTGGAGGCGATAATCTACTTTGACGCGCTTTTTATTAACCCGCACCTCACCTTTACGCACGATGCGGTATATCAGCGCTCTAGGAGCACCTTTCAGGCGAGTCATCAAAAAATTATCGATTCTCTGACCCGCTTGTTCCGGGGCGATATCCACCCACTGTACTTCACGCCCTTCGGCCATTGCCGCGCACTCCTGCTGTGTCTCGATGATGCTAGGCTAAAAACGGCATTCTAACGTAGACCCAAGGGCATTGCGTCAATTGCTGGTGGTTGTCTTTACTGTTATATTCCAAATCGTTCACCCGCTAAGCGCGGAAGGCTTGTTGAGTATTCCTGTTTTCACAAGTGTTAATGCCGCGTTTAGCTTAAGCGCCTGCCCGACCAACACGCAGGCCTGAGCACAAGAAGCGGCGTCAGTGTACGCACTGCCTGATTCTTAACGTATTAAAAAATGTAGTTACTCTGCCGCCCTTATTCACAAGTACGACAGATAAGGACGACAGATTTGCTAACGCTTAGCCTAAAACGGCAAGCGATTGCTTAATAAAAACGCCACACTCAGAACCGCTTCGCCTTTTCGTCACAAGGCATTGGCCAATTCTGGGTGACAAGTTCAACGCTGTGCCGGTGGCCGGCGTTGGCGAATCGATAAATGCTAGGTGTAGGCGGTGTCAGCAGGGCCGGATGGACGTGACAGCCACCGAAACATGTCCTGCCTCCGCCACGTACTCAACCTGTCAGCCGGGTCGGCGATCATGCCTTCCCGGCTTGCCGTGTCAGCATAACCATGCGCCGAGCACAAGCACGCAGCACCTGCGATTCGTCTACGTCCCCCTTTTGGGCGGTTCGCCGGTACTCAACGCTATGCGAGACAACATGAAACGGATGCTTATCAATGCGACCCAACCCGAAGAGCTTCGGGTCGCGCTGGTTGATGGACAACGCCTTTACGATCTGGATATTGAATCAGGCGCACGAGAGCAGAAAAAAGCCAATATTTACCGCGGCAAAATTACCCGCGTTGAACCCTCCCTTGAAGCGGCCTTCGTGGACTTTGGTGCAGAACGCCACGGCTTCCTCCCGCTCAAAGAAATCTCCCGCGAATACTTCGTTAAAGACGTCTCTGGTCGCCCAAGTATCAAAGAGGTACTAAGAGAGGGCCAGGAAGTTATCGTGCAGGTGGATAAAGAGGAGCGCGGCAATAAAGGCGCAGCGCTTACCACCTTTATCAGTTTGGCAGGCCGCTTTTTGGTGCTGATGCCCAACAACCCCCGTGCAGGCGGTATTTCCCGCCGTATTGAAGGGGAAGAGCGCACCCAGCTGAAAGACGCCATGGGCCAGCTCACCGTACCCGACAAGATGGGCCTGATCGTGCGCACAGCGGGCATCGGCCGTAATCCGGAAGAACTTCAGTGGGATCTGGACTACCTGGCCCAGGTATGGGAATCGATCACCACTGAAGCAGCCAAGCAGCCTGCCCCGTTCCTGATTTACCGTGAATCCAACGTTATTATCCGGGCCATGCGTGATTACCTGCGCCAGGACATTGGCGAGGTGCTGATCGACAGCCCCGAGATTCACGCTGAAGCGCTGGGCTTTATCCGCCAGGTGATGCCGTCATACCAGCAGAAAATTAAGCTTTATGCTGACGAAGTGCCGCTTTTCTCGCGTTTTCAAATCGAATCACAGATCGAAACGGCCTACCAGCGTGAGGTAAAACTCCCCTCTGGCGGCTCGATCGTGATCGATCATACCGAAGCGCTGGTGTCGATCGACATCAACTCCGCCCGGGCAACCCGCGGCAGCGATATCGAAGAAACCGCTCTGCAAACCAACTCTGAAGCGGCCGATGAAATCGCCCGCCAGCTACGCCTGCGTGATATCGGCGGCCTGGTGGTTATCGACTTTATCGACATGGGCCCGGCACGCAATCAACGCGAAGTTGAAAATCGCATGCGCGACGCCTTGAAGCTTGATCGCGCTCGCGTACAGATTGGGCGCATTTCACGCTTTGGTCTGATGGAAATGTCCCGTCAGCGACTACGCCCCTCACTGGGTGAAACCAGCGGCGTGGTATGCCCGCGCTGTAACGGTCAGGGCACTATCCGCGACGTACGCTCGCTTTCGCTCTCGATCATGCGCCTGATCGAAGAAGAAGCCATGAAAGAGCGTAGTGCGCAGATCCGCGCGATTCTCCCGGTGCCAGTGGCTACCTACCTGCTCAACGAAAAACGTAGCGTACTGGCCGATATCGAGTCGCGCCAGGGTGTGCGCGTTGTGCTGCTGCCCAACCCGGAAATGCATACGCCTCACTACGACGTGCAGCGTTTGCGCGATGATCATTTAGACGAAGACGACACCCAAACGCTATCGAGCTTCGAGCTATCGACCGATACCGAAGTAGGCAAAGAGCCAGACCCAAGCTTTGCGCCACCGACTCAGCGTGCTGAAGCCGCCGTTAAAAGTGTCACACATAACGCACCGGCCCCGGCGTCACTACAAACCGAAGAACCTGCCCCTAAAGCAAAAGCAGCCGCGCCTGTGGTCAACACGGAAGAGCAGCCGAGCGTTATCGGACGCTTTATTCGCGGTTTCGCAAAACTCCTGGGCAGCGATGACAGCAGTTCCGCAGAGCCTGCGGATAAGCCAAAAGAACCGGCACCTCGTCGCCAGACCGAACGCAGTAGCCAAAAAGCGGCCCAGCCAGGCAGCGAGACTAAGCAAAAGCCTGCCCGCAACGAGCGCAGCGAAAGCAGCAAGTCTGAGCAACGCAATAGCCAGTCGCGTAATGCAAATACCAGCGCCAATACCAGTACCAACAACAATGCCGGTGACGATGCCAACGATAAGCGTAGCGGCCCTACCCGCACCCGCAATCGGCGTCGCAACCCGCAGCAAGATGATGCAAAAACGCAGGATAACACCAGCAAGAACAACCGTCAGAAAGACACGCCTGCGGTAAAACCTGCGGTAAAAGAAGAAAGCCGCGACGCCCCCAAAGCGGCGCAGAAAGAGCCTCGTCGCGAGACCCAACGCGACACTCAGCGCGATGCCAAACCTGCCAAAGAGGCGGCACGCAACGAAGCAGAGAAGCCAGTAGCGAAAGAGGATGACAAGCCTAAACGCACGCGCAATAACCCGCGTAGTCGTTCACGCAAACAGGCCGTTAACCCGCAGGCAGAAGCAGAACAGCTACAGCTGCAGACTCAAGCAGCCGAAGAAGCGTCAAACGCTGATACGGCTGCCGCAGAGCCGGTAACACCTGAAGCTAACGCGCCGCAAGAAACGCTTACCAGCGCTACAGCGACACAGCTGCCGGATGCTCAGCCGACCGACGAAAGCGCAAGTGCCAAAGCGCAGGAAGCCAGCCCCGCCGAGGAAAACACCTCAGCGGCAGCGCCTGTGTCTACGCCTGAAGCCTCTCAGCCTGAAGAGCTAACGTCCGAGACGACGCCGTCTGAAGAGACTGTCCTTGAAGAGCCTAATCTTGCAGAGACCAAGCTTGAAGAGACTAGCTCTAAAGAACCCGGCTTTGAAGAAAACAGCTTTGAAGAAACCAGCCTTGAAGCAAACAAGCATAGCGAGGCGAAGCCTGAAGAACTGGCTATAGAAAAGCCTGCATCTGCAACGCTGATTGCTGAAGAGCCTACTGTTGAGAAATCGGTTGCCGAAGAAGCAGCTGTAGAAGAGCGCTTAAGCGATGAGCTGGCAACCGCAGCAAAAGGCGACGAGCCGATAGCTGCAGATGCTCAGCCACAGGCCGATGAAAAACCAGCTTATACCTCTGAAACCATTGCTCCTGAAGCCAGCGGCGCAGACGTTATTTCTCAGCCTATCGCCGAGACTCATAGCGAGACAGCGAACGAAGCCGATAACGAAGCAGACAGCCACGCCGATAAAACGCTGGCCCCCTCTCCTACGGAGCTTGCTGAAAGCGGCGTAGCCGATGAGCCAAAAGAGATTGCCCCGGTAAGCGCCCAGGCAGACGCGATGCCTGCTCAGGAGGCTAATGCAAGCCAACCTGAGACAGATACCGCGCCCGCTATTAATTCGGCCCCGGACGTGACCACTGATGCCATCGATGCTGAAAAAGCACCGTTTTCAGAAGCTCAGGCCACACTATCGACTAGCGACGAAGTAACGGCTGAAGAGACGCCTAAACCTCGTCGTCGTACCCGTGCGCATAACGATCCTCGCGAACTGCGTAGGCAGCAAGCACAAGAGGCTAGCAAAGAGTAATTTGCTAACTGCGCAAAAAACCCCGCCGAGGCGGGGTTTTTTTATGCATCAAAAGCATTAGATCAGACGCGGCTCAGGCTCTAGCAACACGTTAAAACGCGCATTTACCTGCTCGACAAGAGAGTCAGCAAAGCGCATAAGCCCCTCTCGGTCACCACCCCCTAGATGCACCAGCACTAACGCTTGGCGGTCATGCACGCCAAAAGCGCCTTCACGCGTGCCTTTTAAACCACACTGATCAATCAACCAGCCTGCGGCCAGCTTGGTTTGACCATTGCTTAACGGAAAATGCGGCATGCCTGGGTAGCAAGCGAGTAACGCCAGCGCCTGCTGGGATGAAACAATCGGATTTTTAAAAAAACTGCCTGCGTTCGCCAGTTGCTTGGGGTCAGGCAGCTTCTCTTGTCGGATAGCCGATACTGCATTGGCGACATCCAACGGGCTCGGCGCATTAGATAAACGCGAGGCAAGATCGCCATAGTGAAGCTTAAGCGCAGGCTGCCTGGAAAGCCGCAGCACCAGTTGGGTAATCACGACGCGCCCATTTAAAGCATTTTTAAATAGGCTATCGCGGTAGCCAAACGCACAGTCGGCATTGTTGAGCCAGCGCGTTTCTCCCGTTGCAAGTTCCATGACCTGCAAAGCCTGAAGGCTATCGGCAAGTTCAACGCCATAAGCACCAATATTCTGCACCGGCGCTGCACCACAGTCACCGGGAATGAGGGCCAGGTTTTCGATGCCCCATAGGCCACGGGCAGCCGTATTAAGCACCAACGCATGCCAGTTAACGCCCGCCCCCACATGCACCAGCACATCATTACCATCGCGGGTCAGCCACCACTGGTTTAATGCCGGGCGTATCGCAAGCCCGGCCAAACGGGGCGGCAATAATACGTTGCTCCCACCGCCCAGCAGGGTTACCGGCCATTGCTTACGTCTGGCATAGGCCAGCGTACGGCGTAAAGCGTCAAGCGATGCAGGCTCAGCGTAATAGTCGGCAATACACGGCAGGCGCAACGTATTGGCAGAGGTGAGATCAACGCACTCATCGATTAGCGCAGTTTTTTGCGTAGCTAAAGCTATCACGCGGAGTCACTTCTTAAATGTTGAATCAAACCGTGCGACGCGGCTTCAATCATATCCAGCACGTCCTCAAACCCCTGGTCACCACCGTAGTAAGGATCCGGTACCTCTGCCCCTGGCGTACCCGCGAAGTCCAAGAAAAGCCCCACATACGCCTGGCTTTTAGAAGGCTTCAAGGCGTGCATTGCTTGAAGGTTAGCGTTATCCATAGCCAAGATGTAATCGAAGTCTAAGAAATCACTGGCCGTTAACTGACGAGCGCATAGCGGGCTCAAATCGACGCCCCGGCGCTTGGCCGCCACCTGCGCCCGTTGATCAGGCGCTTTGCCCACATGCCAGTTGCCTATCCCGCAAGAGTCGATCACTACCTGCTCACCCATGCCCGCGTCTTCCAGCGCGCGGCGAAAAACGCCCTCGGCAGTGGGCGAGCGACAAATATTGCCTAAACAAACGAACAGTACCCGCGTCACACAGCGCTTCCTTGTACGTTGAGAGTATTTAAAAAAATGTTTTAATCATCCGGCGTTAACAAAGCGCGTACGCGATCCAGATCTTCCTGAGTATCGACCCCGGCAGGATTAACCTCGCAGGCCAGTGCCACTTGAATTAGGTGACCATTGTGTAGCGCACGCAATTGCTCGAGCTGCTCTAACTGCTCAAGTGCTGACGCTGGCCAGTCACGATAAGCGGCTAAAAAACCTGCCCGGTAGGCGTAAATCCCGATATGGCGTAGCCAAGCATCCGTTTCAAGCATCGCAGGCGGTTGCTTGAACTGCTCACGATCCCAGGGAATCGGTGCCCGGGAGAAATACAGTGCGCGACCCTGCAAGGAGCGCACTACTTTGACCACGTTAGGATTAAACAGCGAATCGACATCGTTGATCGGTTCAGCCAACGTAGCGATAGATGCCTCGGGATCCTCAGCCAAGCGTAACGCTACCTGATCAATCAATGTAGGGGGGATCAGCGGCTCGTCGCCCTGCACGTTCACCACTAGCTCATCGTCATGCAACGCCAGGATTTGGGAAACTTCAGCCAGCCTGTCAGTGCCCGAAGCATGATCCGCGTGGGTCATGACGACTTCTGCTCCGTAGTGCACCATAGCGTCGCGAATGCGGGCATCATCGGTGGCGACTACCACGCGGCTGGCCTGACTTTGACAGGCGCGCCGCCATACGTGAGCAACCATGGGCTCACCGGCAATATCAAGCAGTGGCTTACCCGGCAGCCGGGTCGATCCAAAGCGGGCCGGCACAATGGCCGTAAACGTGGGAAACGCCATTACAGGTCTCCCGTGCGTCCTGGTGAGGTTGGCAGCTTTTCATCTGCATCCATTACCCGGGCTTCTTCAGGCAGCATCACGGGAATGCCTTCCTGTATCGGATAAGCCAGGCCATCGTAATGACAACGCAACTCTTGCGACTCGCGGTCGTATTTTAGCTTGCCGTTACATAACGGACAGACCAACATCGCCAGCAGTTCCTTATCCATGCGTGCATCCCCTTCAGGATAAAGCCGACAGTTTGACTGTCAGCCAGTGTTCGAATTCTAGCGGAAGCGTGGCTTCCACTTCTAATACCCAGCTATTGGACGGGGCAATCTCTTTACATTTCACCGCATCTTTGGCGGTCATGACCACGGGGCGCTGCTTAGCAGGGGAAAATATAGCCTCACTAAAGCGCTGGTGATCTGCAAGCGCCAGCATCTCGCCTTCCACACCCAGTTCGCGCAGCGTGGTAAAAAACCGCTCAGGGTTGCCAATGCCGGCAACGCCATACACAGGCAGACTAAAGGGTAACGGGGTTAGTGGAAAACGCTCACCATCTTTCAGGCGCCGCCAAGCGACCGGCATTAACTGCATTGAGGTTGCATCAATTGGCAGTGAGTGGCGCATTTCACCATTCACGATCACGCCATCGACACGCGCTAACCGCCGGGGTGATTCGCGTAGCGGCCCTGCAGGCAGGCAGCGTTGATTGCCCAGCCCCCGCGCGCCATCAATCACCACAAGCTCTATATCGCGCTCAAGCGCCAAGTGCTGCAAGCCGTCATCGCTTAAAATTATATCGCAGCCGAGATCCACCAGCGCCTGCGTGCCGCGGGCACGCTTTGGGTCTGCAACGACAGGCAGCGCGGTTTGCTGGGCAAGCATGACCGGCTCGTCACCGCTTTGTGCCGGGTCAGTAGCCGGGGTAACGTGAAGCGGGTAGTGTTCAGCGTTACCCCCATAGCCGCGGGTCACAATGCCCGGCGACCAGCCTTGTGCCACCAGCCAGCGGCCCAACCACGCGACCAAAGGTGACTTACCCGTACCGCCAAGCGTGATATTACCTACCACGATCACCGGTACCGGCGCTCGCCAGCTGACCTTTTTCCCACTGGCATACGCGGCTTCACGGCGCTTCATGATGTATCGATAAAGCGCCCCCAAGGGGCGTAACGGGATAAGCCAAGGGCTATTATGATAGCCCCCTTCAAGCCAGCGTTGGGCTAGCGTCATGGCGCTTCCTGGAACTGCAGTTGATGCAAGGCCGAATAGGCGCCACCCGCTTCCAGCAGCGCCTGATGAGTGCCCTGCTCAATAATCCGTCCTTGATCCATGACCAGAATACGGTCGGCGCGCTCAATCGTTGATAGCCGATGGGCGATTACCAGCGTGGTACGCCCTTTGCATACATGCTCCAGGGCTTTTTGAATATAACGCTCTGACTCGGTATCGAGTGCCGAAGTAGCCTCGTCCAAAATCAGTATCGGGCTATCTTTAAAGATCGCTCGGGCAATTGCCAGACGCTGCCGCTGGCCGCCAGACAGCATGACACCGTTTTCCCCCACTACGGTTTCATAACCTTGAGGAAGCTTTTCGATATACTCACTGGCATAGGCAGCCTTTGCCGCCGCTTCGATAGCCTGACGATCAGGATTCGACGTGCCATAGGCAATATTATCGGCAATCGTGGCGTTAAACAGCGTTACCTGCTGTGAGACCAGACCAATCTGCTGACGCAGGGGCCCTAACGCGTACTCATCAATATTCACGCCGTCAATTAGAATGCGCCCTTCATTGAGACGATAAAAACGCGGCAACAGACTGACCAGCGTTGATTTACCGCTGCCCGAGCGGCCCACGATCGCCACCAGTTCGCCTGGCGCGACGTGCAAATTGATATCGTGAAGCACGCCCGGCTGCTCGTCTGCATAGCGAAAGCTAACGTTCTCCAGGGCCACTTCACCGCGTAAACGCCCAGGTATGCGTGTGCCGGTATCCTGTTCGGGCGCCAAATCCATCAGCCCAAACAGTTCAGAGGCCGCGGCAATACCTTTTTGAATATCGCTATTAATTTCGGTGAGCTGACGCACTGGCTTGATCATCAGGGCAGCGGCCGTAATAAATGCCACAAATTCACCTGGAGTCATATCGGCCATTAATGCCGGTGACATGGCCAACCACACCAGCAGCGCCATGGAAATGGCGACCAGCATCAGAATGACAGGAGAGCTTATCGCTCGGGTCTTGGCCTCTTTCATGCTCTGCCTGCGGTTTTCTTCGCTTACGCTTTTGAAACGCTGCTTTTCGTAATCTTCCGCGCCGTGGGTGCGCACCACCCGATAACCCGACAAGCCTTCTGAGGCAACATGCGTGACATCGCCCATTGAGCTCTGAATCCGCTTGGAGATACTCCGAAAGCGTTTGCTGACATAGCTTACGACCGCGGCGATGACTGGCGTAACGCCTAAAAACAGCAGCGTCAGCATCCAGTTCGTCCAGAACAGATAGCCAATCAACCCGACGACAAACAGACCTTCGCGCAGAATAACGGTAACGGCATTGGTTGCCGCCCCGGCCACCTGCTCGACATGGTACGTTACCCGGGAAACGAGATGACCGCTTGAGTGCTGGTCAAAAAAGCGCCCTGGCAAATGCAGCAAGTGAGCAAATACATCGCAGCGCAACGTGTGGATGACATAGCGACCTACATACGCCATGTAATAGGTACTCAAAAAAGTACCCACCCCGCGCGCGGCAAACATTAAAACGACAAACAGCGGCAAAAATAGCCGAAAAGCCGCATCCGGATTTTGAATACCGTCAATGAGGCGTTTCATCATTTCCGCAAGCGCCGTACTGGATGCGGCATAAACCACAAATCCAATGACCGCTAGGGCAAATGCTCGCCAATGCGGTTTTACATAGCTCAGCAGTCGTTTATAAAGAACCCAACCTGAATCAGTCACACGCGCTCCTGGCAATAGTGTGCAATGCGCTGAATTCTACCTTATGGCGAGGCGCATCAACACCGCTTAGCGCTATCCGGTTGCGGGCGCATGGGTGTGATAATCACTGGATGATCTTTTTGCAGCCAAAAGCGCAGCGCACCATCGTGTCCCGTATTCCACAGGCAGCTGCCTTGTTTTCGAAAACGCCGTACCACATCATCCACTGGGTGCTGAAAAGGGTTGTTACGTCCAGCACTAAAAATAGCGTGATGGGGCGCGGCATGCTGAACAAACTGAACGCCGGAACTGGTGCGGCTACCGTGATGTCCGGCCACCAATACGCTGACGGGCAAATCAACATCGCGCAGAAAGCGCCGTTCGATATCGCGACTGACATCCCCGGTAATTAACAGCCGCTTTTCGCCTACGCTAACTTCCAGCACGCATGAGCGATCATTGGCGGAGTAAGTATTAGACCCGGCGGGTGGCCATAAAAAGCGATAGGCTATGCCATCACGCTGCCAAGCTTGCCCGCGCTCGCAGGCGGTGGCCATTACCGGCAATGATTCACCTACCGGTGCTTGCCAGCGCGCCACGCTGTGGTCTTCAAGCAACGCTCCAATGCCCCCGGCATGGTCGATATCGGCATGGCTTACGATCACTTGATCAAAATGCTGGTTAGGCGACCAAAGCGTTTGTAGCGGCATAAAGCCTGCCTGAAAACGCGGGCCCGTATCGTAAAGCAGGCGGTACTGCTGGCTGCGCAGCTCAACAAGCTGGCCTTGGCCCACGTCATGCACGGTCACGCGCAGCTTACCTTTGGGCATGGGCTCCTGAGGTGACCACCAGGGAAGCAACACCGCGAGCAGCACCGGTCCACCTCTTAACCAGGGAGGCACACTCGGCAGCCCCCAGCACAGCGCCAGCCATAAAAGCACACCGCTTAAGGGATAGATGAGCGTCTGGTCAGGCTCCCATAGCGGCCATAGCTGCACTACCTGGGTAAGCAAAGCGTAAAAAACGCCCAGCGCCTGCTCAAACAGCCACCAGACGCCTGTGCCAAGCAAGGGTAGCGGCGCGAAAATCCAACCCAACAGCGCCAAAGGCACCATCACAGAACTGACCCAGGGCACGGCGATTAAATTGATAAGTGGCGACGCAGGCGCGATACGTTCAAAGGCAATAAGAACGGCAGCCGCCATTAGCGGAGCCAGCAATAACTGTGAGCGCAGCAGTGCCCAGCACCAGCCTTTAATGCCCCGCGGCCGAGAGCGTCCCTGCCAGATAATAATCAACCAGCCAACGGCCAGAAATGAAAGCCAGAGTCCAGGGCGCCATAATGACAGCGGATCGATCACAACAACTAACCCAAGCGCCAGCCACCAGGCCTGCCAAATGCCCGGCGCATGCCGCCCGCTCAGCACCCAGAGGCCCACCAGCGCCATCACCATGGCCCGCATCGCCGGGGGTGCCAAGCCTGCCAATGACGCATACCCAACGGTAACCACCGCCGCTGCCCACCACGGCCAAGCGCGCATCCGCCAGTTGGTGGGAGTGATTAACCGTGACGCCATTCTCGCCAGAAGTAGCGCAAACCCGGCCACCAAACCAACATGCAAACCTGAAATCACCACTAAGTGTGTGGTTCCCGTGGCGTTGAGCAGCGCCCAGTCATCCTGGGTTAACCGGTCGCCCTCACCCAGCGTCAAGGCGGCCAGCCAACGGCGCGTCCGCTCGCTCAGTGGCTGGTTATCCAATACATCTAGCGCCATTAGGCGTACAGAGAAGCCAGCATCCGCCAGTTTTACCGCTGCTGGCTCCTGACGCACATACCCGGTTGCGTGAATGCCCTCTCGCCATAGCCACTGTTCAAAATCAAAGACATCAGGATTAGCAAAACCACTGGGGGGGCGCAGGCGCAGCGTCAAACGCCACTGCTCTCCGGCTTGATAAACGCTATCGCCATACGCCGTGACACGTACTTTTTGGAGCGCCCGGAAAGAAGGCGCATCGCTGGGCGCTTCACACGCATTAACGCTTAGCAGCAGCCGCTGGGAGCCACCGGATGCGGTGACGCTAAGCAGCGTGGCATCCACAACGACATCTTCACCATTGAGCCCAACCGGAAGCTGGCTAGCCCACTCCTGATGAATACCTACAAAAACCCAACCACCGATCAATAACCATATAGCCGCCTGAGGCCGCCAGACCATTAACAACAACGCAGCCAGCAAACCAACGCCTACAAAAGGATTAATGAGCCCTGTCATGCCGCTTACCCCAGCGATAATAGCGCCTGACAGGGCCGCCATTGCAGCCGGTATCGCAACGCCCAACGGCATACGACTCTCCTTGGCATAAGAACTTCACACACTCGGCATAGCCTAAGCACTACGCTATATGGATAATGGGTGCACTAATAGGCAAGAGTACCTGACATGCCGCGCCGTTTCCTGCAGCGCTATATGCCTAAACCCGATATGTTACGGCAGCAGCGATCTCTACGCTTTATGGCGCCGCTGATTGCTGACCCGGGTCTGTGGCTTTTAACTCGCCGAAGCGTTGCCAATGCGTTTAGCGTCGGCTTGTTTTGCGCCATGCTACCCATACCTTTTCAAATGGTGGTCGCGGCTATCGGTGCACGACTTAGCCGCTGTAACCTGGCCCTGTCGGTAAGTCTTGTCTGGATCACCAACCCCCTCACCATGCCGCTTATTTTTTACTGCAACTATCGGCTGGGTACCTTCATTCTCGGCGCGCCGGTACGCGAGGCGCCAACGCGTATTTCAACGCGCTGGATTGCTGAACAGATGCACGATATTTTGCCCCCATTGGTGGTCGGATCACTTGTTACGGCCATTGTTTTGGCGCTGGTGGCCAATGTCGGCATTCGCCTTATCTGGCGTTGGCACGTGTCCTATAACTGGAAACGCCGCCGCCAAAACAGGCAGCGGCGTCGGGCGCGGGTCGAATCTGAGTTCGATGATTAAGGCGTGCGGGGCTGCTCGATAAGCTTGCCTGCATCCAGTTTAAGCACCCTATCCTGATGCGCCGCCAGGCCCACGTCGTGGGTCACGATAACGAAGGCGCAGGCGCTCTCTTTAGCCAACTCATCCATCAAGGCCAGAATGGTCGCGGCGGTCGTTTGATCCAGGTTCCCCGTCGGCTCGTCCATCAGCACAAGGCTTGGATCAGTTACCAGCGCGCGGGCAATTGCCACACGCTGACGCTCACCGCCAGAAAGCTCGCCCGGCTTATGGTCGGCTCGCGCTTTCATCCCGACTCGCTCAAGAATCTGCATTGCACGTTTTTCAGCGGTTTTTTTCGACTGACCGCGAATAATCAATGGTAACGCTGCATTTTCAACCGCGGTAAACTCCGCCAGCAGATGGTGAAACTGGTAGACAAAGCCGATATAGCGATTGCGAAACTTCCCTAAGGCCGCCTCGTTTAATGTAGAAAGCGGTTCGCCCGCGATCACTACTTGGCCATTGCTAGGCCGATCCAGCCCGCCCAGCAGGTTAAGTAGCGTCGTTTTACCCGACCCTGAACTGCCCACGATCGCCACACGCTCACCGGCACGCACGGATAGCTCAAGCTTATCAAGCACGGTTAAGTCTTGCGGACCTTCGCTATAAACGCGTGTTAAATCATGGCAATTCAGCATAATGGGCGGCTCCTGAGCCTTTGCCCCGGAGCCTGGCGTAGCGGTAGACGACGCGGCAGTTAACGGCGTAGTAGTAGACATGGAAGCATCCTTATTCATAGCGCAGAACATCCGCCGGTTGAACACGAGCAGCGCGCCAAGCGGGGTACAGCGTGGACAGGAACGTTAGACCGAAGGCCGCCAATACAATGTTGCGAACGTCGTCCCACTGCAGTTGAGATGGCAAGTCGCTAATAAAGTAAACGCCTGCATCCAGGAACTGAATACCAAAGGCCGCTTCAAACCAACCGATCAGATCCGAGATTGTCAGCGCCAGCAAAATGCCCACGGCCACGCCAATGGCAATCCCCATCAGGCCAATGGCCAATCCTTGAACGATGAAAATACCCATGATAGAGCGTGGCGTTGCGCCAATGGTGCGCAAAATAGCGATATCCGCTCGCTTGTCGGTGACCACCATGACCAGGGTAGAAACAATATTGAAAGCGGCGACGGCCACAATAACGGTTAACAGCAGCGCAATCATGCGCTTTTCCATTTGAATGGCCTGGAAAAGGTTGCCATGCGAGGACGTCCAGTCAGTACCGCGGTAGCCCGGCCCTAAATCATTAACGATAGCCTGAGTTTCACTGCCGGCTATAAACAGATCGTTAAGCTCCAGGCGCAAGCCACCTACCGCATCGCCCAGGCGGGCCAGCGTTTGCATATCTTCAATATTGGCGTAGGCAAGATTGGCATCAAGATCAGCGCCAACGCTGAAAATACCGCTAACGGTAAAGCGCTTTAAACGCGGGAAAACACCTGCCGGTGTAATGGATGCTTCAGGCACCAGCAGCGTCACACGATCGCCGACGCCAACGCCCAACTGGCGTGCCAGCATTGAGCCAAGCACCACATTCCACTCACCCGGCACCAGGTCGGCAAGCGCACCTTGGCGCATATGCTGACCGATAATGGATACCTGATCTTCCCAATCAGGGTTAATACCGTTGACCATTGCCCCTTGGTTACGACCAGCGGCAGAGAACATACCCTGCTGCTCAACATACGGTGCTGCACCAATGACGCGCTCGCGCTGGATCAGCTCGTCGGCCAGCGCTTCCCACTCGACCATCCCTTGGGTTGCCTCGATTTTCGTATGCGGCACCATTCCTAGAATGCGCGTGCGCAGTTCGTGGTCGAAACCGTTCATGACCGATAACACCAGGATGAGCACCGCCACCCCCAGCATGAGCCCCAGCATCGATGTTAATGAAATAAATGAAATAAAGTGATTCCGGCGTTTGGCGCGCACGTAGCGCAGCCCCACCAGGAAAGGCAAACGATCAAGCATGGCGTCATTCCTTATTAATAAGCGCTCATGGTACGGTTTTTTTAGCAATACTGCATGTGCAAACGGCCATTAGAGCGACAGAATACAGGCCCGTTCCCTTAAACCACGTAGGGCTTGCAAGTTACCCCGCGACCCCCTACATTGCGCCCATTTACGCTGGCGCAATCGGCGAGCGTTTGTGTTTATCAAAAGATCTTACCAAGAGGCTCTGCGACGTTGGCTAACATGACTTATCGCCTGCTGCCTGAATGGCATCCACAAGACGGTTTACAGCTCACCTGGCCACGCCCTGATGGCGACTGGGAGTCGCTGCTATCGCGCATTGAGGCAACGCTTGAGCGCATTGTACTGGCAACCGTTCGTTATCAGCAGGTGGTTATCAGCATGCCTGATGAGGCAACCTGCGCCCGGGTGCGGGCAACATTCGATGCCTACGGCGTGCCGGCTCACAAGCTATTACTGATAGTGGCGCCCACGGATGATACCTGGGCACGCGACCACGGCCCAATCAGCGTGGTTGATGACGAAGGCCAGCCAGTAATGCTGGACTACACCTTCACCGGTTGGGGCGGCAAATTTCCGGCCAGCAACGATAACCAGCTGACACAAGCGCTAGCGGACGCAGGCGTTTGGGCGTGCCCAATTGCTTCACGCGATATGGTGCTGGAAGGTGGCGCGATTGAAACCGATGGTGAAGGCACGCTTTTAACCACTGAAGCCTGTTTGCTCAACCCTAACCGCAATCCGCATTTGACCCGACAGGACGTTGAAGCGCTGCTGGCTGACGACTTTGGCGTCGACCGCGTGCTGTGGTTAACCAACGGCCACCTAGAAGGTGACGATACGGATAGCCACGTTGATACATTGGCGCGTTTTTGCAATCCCACGACGATTGCCTATGTTCGCTGCGACGATCCGCAAGATCCGCATTATGCCGCGCTACAGGCCATGGAGCAGGAGTTAAAAGCTTTTCGGCAGCGTAACGGCGAAGCATACCGGCTTGTACCACTGCCTTGGCCACAGGCATGCTTTGATCCTGAAGACGGCCATCGGCTGCCAGCCACTTATGCCAACTTCCTGATTATTAACGACGCGGTGCTGGTACCCACCTATGGTGATCCAGCAGATACTTTGGCGCTCATGGCGCTAGCCGATGCGTTTCCAGACCATGCGTTGATCCCCATTGAGTGCTCAAGCGTTATTCGTCAGCATGGCAGCCTACACTGCTTAACCATGCAGCTACCCAAAGGTACGCTGACAGCGGCCTCTTCCAACCAGTAAGGAGCTACGATGTCTATAAAGTCGACAACTGACCTAACGGTTGGAATAGTTCAGCAGCCTGCCTGGCCCGATAAAGCGCAGAGCCTTGACGCCAGCGAAGCGGGCATTCGGGATGCGGTAAAGCGCGGCGCGCAGCTGGTCATGCTTCAGGAGCTGCATGCTACCCACTACTTTTGCCAGTTTGAAGACCCGGCGCTGTTTGATTTGGCCGAGCCGCTGGATGGGCCGACCGGCCAGCGCCTGGAAGCGTTAGCCCGCGAGCTGGATATCGTACTGGTGGGTTCACTGTTTGAACGACGTGCGCCTGGGCTTTATCACAACACCGCCGTGGTATATGACCGCGATAAAGGCCGCGTAGGTCAGTATCGTAAAATGCATATTCCCGATGACCCGGGCTTTTATGAAAAGTTTTATTTTACGCCCGGTGACCATGACGCGAGCCGTGCAGAAGGGTTTACCCCGATTGATACATCGCTTGGCCGTTTAGGCGTTTTGGTATGCTGGGATCAATGGTATCCGGAAGCCGCACGCCTGATGGCCTTGGCGGGCGCCGACTTGCTGCTTTACCCCACGGCCATTGGCTGGGACCCCAACGATGATATCGCCGAGCAGACACGTCAGAAAGATGCCTGGACGCTGATTCAGCGCTCCCACGGTGTCGCCAATGGCTTGCCGGTGATCGTCGCTAACCGTATTGGCTTTGAGGCCGACCATTCAGGTGTCGGTGACGGCATTCAGTTCTGGGGTGGAAGCTTTATCTGTGGGCCTCAGGGCGAGCTGCTTGCCCATGCAGGTGAAGAGGCCGAGCAGCTGGTCGTCACTATCGATATGGCGCGCTGTGAAAACACCCGGCGCATCTGGCCTTATCTGCGTGATCGCCGCATAGATGCCTATAGCGATTTAACCCGCCGCTTTCGCGATTAGGGTCGTAACAAGCTCATAAAGCAAACGCCTGCCAGATGACTCTGGCAGGCGTTTTTTTGGCGCTTATCTTCGGTACTAATCTTAGATGCTAATTTTAAGTGCTTATCTTAAGTGCTTATTTTAAGTACTTATCCTCAGCACGTAAAAGCTTACTTCCAGAAATCGCGAATCGAGGCGATACCCTGAGCGCCTACAGCACGGGCATGATTTGCATCAAAGCGGGTCATGCCGCCCAGCGCAAAGACCGGCATACCGGCACGCTCAACCAGCTGCTGGAAATCATGCCAGCCAATGGGGGCTACTTCTGGATGGGAAGGCGTTGTACGCAGTGGCGACAAAGTCACGAAATCACAGCCCAGTACGGCTGCTTTCGAAAGCTGGATCTGATCATGGGTCGATGCCGAAAGCCACTTCTGTTCCGAAATAGGACGTCGGTCCAGCTGCATTAACCGTTCACTGGTTAAGTGGATACCGTCAGCATCCACTTTTTCAAGCAAGCCAGGCTCACCGTTAAGCAGCAGGCTAGCGCCATGCTCACGACACATACGCAAGGCACGCTCGGCACGCTCAATGTAGGCGGCCTCATCAAGCGCTTTGGCACGTAGCTGCACAAGACGAATATTATCTTCTTTCAACGCCCGTTCCAGGAACGCATCAAACCGTGCTTCATCCGCCTCTTCACTGGTAATCAGGTACTCAGTGGGCAGCATGACGGCGCGCAGAATAGGCAGATTGGCGGCAGGGAACGGATATTTTACCAGCTCTTCCATCGGCACCCAGCGTACCGCCTGACCCTCGCGCCCAAACGGCTCGCCCGCAAACTCATGAACCTGCCAAACATCCAGCAAAATATGCTTGTCAGGATATTCATGGTGGATACGGATCAAAGGCTGGGCGCGAATAATCTCGACACCCAGCTCTTCGTGCAGCTCGCGCTTAAGCCCTTCAAGACCCGTTTCATAAGGCGCCAGCTTGCCACCGGGAAACTCCCATAAACCGCCCTGATCGACATTCGAGGGCCGACGCGCGATCAATACTTTTTTCTGATCGGCACTAACGATTGCAGCTGCCGCGACATGAACCCGTCGTTTTACCATTACATTCATTACGTCTTTATCCACTGTGTACGCGCTGGCAAGTTAATGCCAGCGCCAACTCGCTGCGTGAGCCCTTTTATGACTGCTGATCCAGCCTTTCGACTGAACTTAGCTACGATAACCCTAGCTAGGATAACCTTAGCTACGATAATCCGCGTTAATCGTCACATAGTCATGGGAAAGATCCGAGGTCCAAACGGTGGCGCTCTCGTCACCACGTCCCAGGCTGATGCGAATAGTGATCTCTTCTTGTGCCATCACCGCACTGCCCGCCTTTTCAGTGTAGCCGCTTGCCCGGCCGCCGCCTTCGACCAGACGAACATCAGCCAAGTCAATGACTACCCGACTCACGTCAAAATTATCCACGGGCGCCCGACCCACTGCGGCCAATATACGACCCCAGTTAGCGTCAGATGCATAAAGCGCCGTTTTAACCAGCGGTGAATGGGCAACCGTAAATGCCACATCCAACGCTTCCTGACGGCTCTTTGCGTCATCGACCTGAAGCGTGACAAACTTCGTCGCGCCCTCACCGTCACGAATGATTGCCTGCGCTAACGTGGTCATTACCTGCTGCAACGCATCACGAAACAGCTCGATATCTGCGTCATTAATGACCGCAGCCCCCGCCCCCGTAGCTGCCAGCAGGCAGGCATCGTTGGTGGAGGTATCGCTGTCCACGGTAATGCAGTTGAAGGAAGCATCAACGGTTTCGCGCAGCAGACGATCCAGCAACGACTGCTCAATCGTCGCATCGGTCACCACAAAGCCCAGCATGGTCGCCATATTCGGCTTGATCATGCCGGAGCCTTTAGTGATCCCGTTGATAGTGATCGTGCCACCACTCACGTCAAGCGTAATGCTTGCGCCTTTAGCTCGGGTATCGGTGGTGAGAATCCCCTCGCCCGCCTGCTGCCAGGCCTGGCTACCCTCGGCTGTTGAATAAAGCGCAGGGGCCAGGCCCGCCAGCAGCCGCTCCATGGGGAGCGGCTCACCAATGACGCCGGTTGAGAAAGGCAGCACCTGATGCTCTGCAACGCCCGCCTGTTCTGCCAACGCTTTGCAGCTGGCATAGGCATCTTGAAGCCCTTGTTTACCGGTGCCCGCATTCGCATTACCAGTATTCACCAGCCAATAACGCGGCGACTGACCGTTCTCGCGGCAGCGCTCGATATGCGCCTTGGCAACCGTTACGGGTGCTGCACAAAACGCATTACGCGTAAAGACACCGGACACCGCAGCTGATTCAGGCAGTTCAATCACCACCACGTCACGGCGACCCGGTTTTTTAATACCCGCCATTGCACTTCCTAGGCGCACCCCCGCAAGGGGTGGCATCACCGGAAAGGGACTTTTACCCACCGCCATGATCGTCTCCTCTACCTTTATTCAGCCCGCTTCGTTAGCTTAATTTTCCACAGCACTGCTTGTACTTCTTACCTGAGCCGCAAATACAGGGATCGTTACGCCCGACTTTAGGCCCTTCGCGACGTACAGGGCGTGCATCCATGTCAGCGTCATTGTCATCGACGCCACTCATTTCCGCTCCCGCTGCTGCATTCTCATTCGATGAAGCGTCATCGTGACGGGTAGCGGCGGCCGCTTTTTCACGGGCCAGCTCGTCACGACGTTTTTGCTCCAGCGCATCGACCTCTTCAGGCTGGCGTACCTGGACATGGCTCAAGATACGGGTAACGTCCGCTTTGATATTGGTTAGCAAGTGCTGGAACAGCTCAAAGGATTCGCGCTTGTACTCTTGCTTGGGGTTTTTCTGGGCGTAGCCGCGCAGATGAATACCGCGACGCAGGTGATCCATGGACTGCAAATGCTCTTTCCAACGCGTATCCAGAACCTGCAGCATTACTTGCTTTTCAAAGCGACGAATCAGAGTAGCCCCGGCTGCATCCACCTTGGCCGCATAGGCTTCCCGGTGCATGGTCTGGAGACGTTCGCGCAGTTTCTCTTCACTGAAACGCTCATCTTCAGCCGCCCACTCAACCACCGGAGCATCCAGGTTAAATTCCGCCTTGAGATGCGCTTCCAAGCCAGGCAAATCCCACTGTTCGGCCAGGCTTTGCGGTGGAACGAAGTCGCTGATGGAGTCTTCCATCACTTCTTCACGGATACCCACGATCGCTTCTGAAATATCGTCAGAGGCCAGGACTTCGTTGCGCTGTTCGTAAATAACCCGGCGCTGATCGTTGGCGACGTCATCATATTCAAGCAGCTGCTTACGGATATCGAAGTTACGTCCTTCAACTTTTTTCTGCGCCCGCTCTACCGCGTTAGATACCATCTTGTGCTCGATGGCTTCACCGCGCTCAAGGCCTAGCGCCTGCATCAGGCGTTTGACGCGATCAGAGCCGAACAGGCGCATCAAGCTGTCTTCCAGCGACAGGAAGAAGCGAGTCGAACCCGGGTCGCCCTGACGACCTGCACGGCCACGCAGCTGGTTATCAATACGCCGGGACTCGTGGCGCTCAGAGCCGATAACGTGCAAACCACCGGCTGCCAGCACGCCGTCATGGCGCTGTTGCCATTCGGTTTTTAACGCGTCAATCTGGGCTTGGCTTGGGTTCTGTAGCTTGGCAGCGTCCGCCTCCCAGTTACCGCCCAGCATGATATCGGTACCCCGACCGGCCATATTGGTGGCAATCGTAATAGCGCCAGGACGACCCGCCTGAGCAATAATTTCCGCTTCGCTTTGGTGCTGCTTGGCATTCAGAACGCTGAACTTGAGACCTGCATCATTCATCAGGCGCGCAAGATATTCTGACGTTTCAATTGAAGCGGTACCTACCAACACCGGGCGCCCTGCTTCGGTTTCGGTTTTAACGTCTTTGATAATCGCTTCGTATTTTTCTTCAGCGCTCAGGTAGACCAGATCGTTAAGATCCTTCCGTGCCAACGGACGGTTGGTCGGAATGACGATAACGTCAAGGCCGTAAATCTGGCGAAATTCGAACGCTTCGGTATCGGCGGTACCGGTCATACCTGCAAGTTTTTCATACAGGCGGAAATAGTTCTGGAAGGTCGTGGATGCCAGCGTCTGGCTTTCACGCTGAACGGTTACGCCTTCTTTGGCCTCAACGGCCTGATGCAGGCCTTCAGACCAGCGGCGGCCCGGCATCGTCCGGCCGGTATGCTCATCAACGATGACCACCTGATCTTCCGAAACGATGTAGTCCACGTCGCGGTTATACAGATAGCGCGCGCGTAGTGCAGAGTGCATATGTTGAAGCAGGTTAAGGTTTTGAGCCGCATAGAGCGACTCGCCTTCTTTAAGAAGGCCTTCCGCCTGCATCAGTTCTTCTACCTTGTTATGCCCCTGCTCGGTCAGCTCCACCTGTTTCTGCTTTTCATCCAGCACGAAATCGCCGGTAGCAGGCACATCGTCGTCTTCAGACACCTCGCCTTGCTCTAACTGCAAAGAGAGCTGGTTCGCGACGTTATAAAGATTGGTATTTTCATCCACTGCGCCAGAGATGATTAGCGGCGTACGCGCTTCATCAATCAGGATGGAATCGACCTCATCGACAATGGCGTAATGCAGGCCACGCTGCACCTTGTCTTCCAAGGAGAACGCCATGTTGTCGCGCAGGTAGTCAAAACCAAACTCGTTATTGGTACCGTAGGTGATATCGCACCGGTAGGCATGGCGCTTCTCTTCACCCGTCTGACCCGAAAAGATAACGCCGATGGAGAGTCCGAGGAACTCATACAGCGGACGCATCCACTCGGCATCACGGCGCGCCAGATAGTCGTTCACCGTCACAACGTGCACGCCCTTGGCGGGCAGCGCATTCAGATAAACCGCAAGCGTTGCGACCAGCGTTTTACCTTCACCGGTTTTCATTTCGGCGATACGCCCACGATGCAGTGTCATGCCCCCGACCATCTGCACATCGAAATGGCGCATCCCCATTACGCGCTTGCTCGCCTCACGTACGATTGCAAAGGCGTCGGGTAGCAGGTTATCCAGCGCTTCACCACTGCTCAGCCGCTGGCGTAGTTCTGCCGTTTTGCCCTGAAGCTCTTCATCACTCAGTTTTTCAAACTCTGCCTCAAGCGCGTTCACACCGTGAACGTTTTTGTGCATGCGCTTTACTTCACGGTCATTCTTAGAACCAACTACTTTACGTAACAAATTATTAATCATGAAATATCCACATCATCATGAGCGACCCAATGGGTTTCGCCCTGTTCCATATAAGGCAAATAGAGTGCGTTTTTAGTGAACCGTGAAATAAGCAGGCGGGCCACGCTGGGTAAGCACATCGCGCGCGGCCACCTGGCGCTTTATAAAGCGGTACGCAGGCAAGCTGTGACGCAGCACCCTCACCTGCTTGATGCGCCGCTGCCAACGCTTTAAGGCGCGCCGCCTTCTGGCGATCCATTGAGACTGGGCACGTAAAATAGCGGGCACCCACAAACAGACGCTAACGCTGCGTTCAGTACCGCGAAAAGCATCAGAAGGCACTAGACTGCTGGGTAAAAGACAGCTTACTAGGAGACCCGCCAGCCACCAACGCGCCAGGCCATAACGACGGTAACGTCGCGGCGAAGCATAAAAGGCATTAAGCGTTGAGGACATGCTGTGGGTTGGCTCCTGAGCGTGTTAGGCTCTGCTGATAAGTAGCTCGTCAAAAAATTTACATGGCTACTTAGTAATATTGAGAGGGTTATCCTAGGATTCAAGCGTATGAGTATAAAGGTTAAGCGTTCTCAGGCCCAGCCCATCGCCCGCCTGCTAAACAAGTCTGGCGATATTGGCCAGTTAATGCGCCAATCTCGTCTTATTGACCAGGCCCAGAGCCACCTACGCGCGCATCTGCCTGAAGAAATGCGCCAGCATATTTTTGTGGGCGGCTTTCGTGAAGGCCGCCTGACCCTTATCAGCGGCCAAGCCAGCTGGCTGACGTGGCTACGCTTTGAGCAGCGGCGTTTATTGACGCTGCTTCACCAGCTACCCGGCTTTGAAGCCGTAAGCGGCTTTACCTTTAAAGTTCGCCCCGTACACCCGGTTGAAGCCCCACTGCGCAACACGCGCAAACTATCAGCCAGCGCAGGTCAAACCCTGACGGAGTGCGCAAGCGACATGCAGAACCCCGCGCTTCGCAAAGCGCTTGAGCGCCTGGCATCCCACGCACCAGAGAAATAACAGTATTCGTGATACCTAGAAATGCAAAAGCACCGCCAAAGCGGTGCTTAACATCCAACCTGAACCGTGCCACAAGTTCGAATAGCGCTATTACCTAAGCCATCAGGCCATTGCGGGTGCCGCGTACGAAATAGGCGCGACGGCTTTCTCGCCTTCAAACGTCACAATCTCGTAAGCATCGGGCTGCGCCATCAGTTCACGACATAGCTGATTGTTCAGCGCATGACCGGACTTAACACCATGGAATTCGCCAATCAGGCTGTGGCCCAACTGATACAGATCACCAATGGCATCCAGCACTTTGTGTTTTACAAACTCGTCTTCGTAGCGCAGTCCGCCCTCGTTGACGATACGGTAATCATCGACAACGATTGCATTATCAAGGCTGCCGCCAAGAGCCAGGTTATTAGAGCGTAAAAATTCCAGGTCCTTCATGAATCCGAAAGTACGCGCCCGGGAAACTTCTTTCACAAAAGATGTGGTCGAGAAATCAATCAGGGCCGTTTGTTTCTGCTGCTCAAATACCGGGTGATCAAAATCAATCGCAAAAGAGACCTTGAACCCCTGATGAGGTAGAAAAACGGCTTCTTTATCGCCATCGCTAACCGCTACGCGACGCTTGATGCGGATAAATTTCTTTGGGGCATCCTGTTCAAGAATACCCGCCGATTGAATCAAAAACACAAACGGGCTAGCACTGCCGTCCATAATAGGAACTTCAGGCGCACTTAAGTCAACATACGCATTGTCGATACCCAAGCCTGCAAACGCAGACATCAGGTGTTCAACCGTTGCCACTTTGACGCCTTCAAACGAAAGTGCAGTGCAAAGCTTTGTATCTTCGACAAGCTCGGCACGTGCGGGTACGTGTACCACGGGATCCAGATCGGTTCTAACAAACACAATCCCGGTGTTTGCCGGCGCCGGACGCAAAGCCAAATGGACTTTTTTACCGGAGTGCAGACCCACTCCAGTGGCGCGGATGACGTTTTGTAGGGTGCGTTGTCTGATCATGGGCAGTGGTCGAACTCTAATGACGGCAGTACCGTAAGGAAAGGGGAAGTTATCAAACAGTGTTCACTTTAACAGCAAACGAGCGTTTTAACCAATAAAACACTCGTTTGATGTATTTGACACCGATTGAAACAATCAGTCAGCCTGACGGCGCAAGAACGCTGGAATGTCCAGATAGTCATCAGCATCAGCTGAACGGCTTTTTTCAGGCCGCGGCTTAGGCGCATGTTCCGGCGCTTCTGCACGAGCCGTGGCCTGCTGGCGCATTACTGTTGGCTGCTGGAGCTTGCGATAATCAGAAGAGTCCGTGGCGGAGCGGCGCACCGGCTCGCGCGTTGCTGACGCTTTAGAAGACTTGCTACCATCCAAGCCGGCAGCAACCACCGTTACACGCAGCTCATCGGACATTTCCATATCAATGGAAGTTCCGACCACGATGGTGGCTTCTTGCGACGCAAATTCCTGAACCGTGGCACCCACATCGTTGAATTCGCCAATCGAAAGATCCGGGCCAGCAGTAATATTGACCAGAATACCCCGTGCGCCATGCAGATCGATATCTTCCAACAGCGGGCTGCGGATAGCTTTTTCGGCTGCTTCGCGGGCACGGTTTTCACCGGTAGCCCCGCCTGTGCCCATCATCGCCATGCCCATTTCAGACATAACGGTGCGCACATCAGCAAAGTCGACGTTGATAATGCCGGGACTGGTAATCAGCTCGGCGATACCTTGTACGGCACCTAGCAGTACATCATTCGCGGCGCTGAACGCCGTGAGCAGCGTAGCGTTCTTGCCTAATACGGAAAGCAGTTTTTCGTTGGGGATAGTGATCAGCGAGTCGACGTGCTCGGAGAGCTCTTTCATGCCCTCTTCGGCCGCGCGCATACGCTTGGGACCCTCAAACGGGAAAGGCCGTGTAACCACTGCCACGGTTAGAATACCTAGCTCTTTGGCCACCTGAGCAACCACGGGAGCGCCGCCAGTACCTGTACCACCGCCCATACCAGCAGTGATAAAGACCATATCGGCGCCCTGCAATAGCTCGGCGATACGATCTCGATCTTCCATTGCGGCCTGGCGCCCCACTTCTGGGTTAGCACCAGCGCCTAGCCCTTTAGTGATTTCACTACCGAGCTGTAAGACTGTTTTCGCGGATACGCGTTTAAGTGCCTGGGCATCGGTATTGGCGCAAATAAACTCAACGCCTTCAATATTGCTTTCGACCATATGGTTGACGGCATTACCGCCGCCACCACCAACACCGACTACTTTGATGACCGCACTACTCGAGGGTGCGTTATCTACCAATTCGAACATAAGCCCCGTCTCCTGAACCGCGCTTGCGGCCCTGTCAGAAATTTCCTTTAAACCAGCCTTTAACTCTGGCCAGCGCCGAATGGCCTTCCTTGATATCACGCCGGGCAAGCTCGTTGCGTCCTTTATGGGCAGCAACCACTCCCCCGTGGCTTTCTAGACCTCGCCCATGACGCACTTCTTGCAACGCATAATGCAGTAAGCCGACACCTGTCGCATAAATGGGGTTACGCACGACATCTGCCAAACCTCGAACATTTTGCGGACAGGCGATACGAACCGGCATATGAAATATTTCCTCTGCCAGCTCACTCACACCTTCCATGCGTGAGGTGCCACCAGTAAGTACCACACCAGCGGCCACCATATCTTCATAGCCACTACGGCGTAATTCGTCTCTTACCAGTGTAAATAGCTCTTCATAGCGTGGCTCCACTACTTCAGCGAGCGCCTGACGTGATAAATCACGCGCGGGGCGGTCACCCACACTAGGAACTTTGATCATTTCATCGCTGGATGCCAGCTGCGTTAGTGCGCAGGCATACTTAACTTTAATCTCTTCAGCGTGCTGAGTTGGCGTACGCAAGGCCATAGCGATATCGTTGGTTACCTGGTCGCCAGCAATCGGTATAACCGCAGTATGCCGGATAGCACCTTCGGTAAAGATAGCCATATCGGTGGTTCCACCACCAATATCCACCATACACACACCGAGCTCACGCTCGTCTTCGGTTAATACCGCCATACTGGAAGCCAGCTGCTCCAGGATAATGGCATCAACATCCAAACCGCAGCGGCGAACACACTTCTCAATATTTTGTACTGCATTAAGTGCCGCAGTTACCAGATGAACCTGCGCCTCTAACCTGACACCCGACATACCCAAGGGTTCACGAATACCGCCCTGAGTGTCAATTGAAAACTCTTGAGGCAGCACGTGTAAAACACGCTGACCTTCTGAGACGGCCCGGGCTCTGGCGGAATCGATAACGCGGTCAATATCGGAGGGCGTAACTTCGCGCTCTTTAATAGCCACCACGCCGTCGGAATTCATCGAACTAATATGGCTACCGGCGACACCGACATATACTGAGTGAATATCGCAGCCCGCCATTAGCTCGGCTTCTTCCACGGCACGTTGAATGGACTGAACCGTTGACTCAATATTAATCACGACGCCACGTTTCATGCCCCGTGAGGGGTGGGAGCCGATACCCGCAATTTCGATGCCGCCATCATCGGTAGGTTGCCCGACGATTGCGACGACCTTGGACGTTCCAATGTCCAGCCCGACCACCATATTAGATGCATTGGGTGAGCCTGCCATGAGTCGGGAATACTCCTTATAATCTTTTTTTAAATAGTAAAATAAATAAGGGACACTTAACTCAACTCATCGCCTAATGATTACAACTTAGCAGTCAACAAGCGTTGATGACTAATTATCATTAAACGCCGATGAGAGAGAATAAACCCACAAAAAACTTTCACTGGCCCATAGTATAGAAACAATCGCCAGAATACGACTAGCGACACCCCACAATAATGGGCTTGGCAAGTAATTTAAACCCCATTAATGGGTTTTTCCACGTTGGCGATCACTAACTCTGGTTAAAAAGCGTTAAGTAAACCGAAGATTACTCTTCTGAGTCCTCAAAATCACTTTCACCATGCCAGGCAACTGCAACGCCATTAGGGTAACGCAGGTCAATATAGCGGATATGTTCGCCGGACCTGGATAGTTCTCGCTGCCAGGAAGCCGATAACCGTGCCAAACGCACCTCATGATCGCGTCTACCCAACATTACCCAGGCGCCGTTATCTAACTGTAACCGCCATGCTCCCCGCGGCTCTAAACGTAACTGGGCAAGCGACAGCGATAAACCTTCAAAGTGCGGCATTAAACGATGATAGTAACTTAAGACTTCTTCACTACTTCCATTAGGCCCAGCCAGATCAGGAAGCCCTTTGGGTACATCAATAGGCGCAAAGGAAAAAGGTTCGCCTTCTGGGTTAAGTAAAAAATCATCGTTCCAACGTGCAACCGGCGCTTGCTCAACCAACTCAAACACCAAAGCGTTAGGCCATTCACGGGAAATACGCACTTCTTGAAGCCAGCCCACCTGCAGGGCACGGTCACGTAAATCGCCCAAATCAGCCGACAACCATGTAGCCCCCTGGACCAATGGCGCCAGCTGAGTGCGCAAATAATCAGCGCTAACGTAGTCCCATTCGCCGCGAATCGATACCCGCTCGATGGGGCGATCGAGCCATAGCCATAGCGCGCGGCTTCCCGCTCCGAGCAACAGCGCCAGGAGTATGAGGCCAAACCAAGCATTACGCCTTTTCATAAGGCCTCTTCATGATGCGGCGCTCTGCTTGCCAGCCGTTTGCAGGATCTGTACGACCAGGTCATCAAATTCGATACCGGCATACGCAGCGGCTTGCGGTACAAGACTGTGATCGGTCATGCCCGGCACCGTATTGACTTCGATCAGCCAGAACTGCCCCTTTGCATCGCGCATGACGTCTACCCGCCCCCAGCCCTCACAGCCGATTGCTGCAAAGGCTTCACGGCACAGCCCGGCAAGCTCGGCTTCATCCGCGCCTGAGAGCCCGCAGGGCAAGTGGTACTGAGTGGTATTGGAAACGTATTTGGCCTCAAAATCGTAAAAGCCGCCGGGCACTTCTACACGAATGGCGGGCAGCACCTGCTCATTCAGCAGTGCCACGGTATATTCATCACCTACCACAAAGCGCTCGGCCATGACGCGGGCATCAAACTGAGCGGCTTCGCGGTAGGCGGCTTCCAGCGCCTCGCGCGTTTTGACGATACTGATACCCAGCGTGGAACCTTCATGCACCGGCTTTACCATCATTGGCAAGCCAAGCGTTGCCACGACACCATCCCAATCAGAGCCCTTATTGAGCATGATGCTTTCTGGGGTAGGCAACCCAATGGCCTGCCACACCTGCTTGGTACGCTGCTTGTCCATGCCCAGCGCCGAGGCGAGTACGCCGCTACCGGTGTAGGGAATGTTCAAGAGCTCGAGCGCGCCTTGCAGCGTGCCATCCTCACCGCCCCGACCGTGCAGAGCAATGAACACCGCCGAGGGTGCCAGCGCCTCTAGCCCGACCAACCCCTTATCACGCAGATCATAGCCTTCTGCGTTCACCTTCTGGCGCTTTAGGGCCTCGAGAACGGCCGCGCCACTTTTAAGCGACACTTCACGTTCAGCAGAGGAGCCGCCATACACCACGACTACGCGAGAGCGATCCACTTGGGCGTTATCTGCGCTCACAGCTCTACCTCACTTAATACCAGTTCAGCCTGGGCTAAAGAGAGCGAAATCCCGCCAACATCGCCCGCCCCTTGAGTAATTAAAATATCGTTTGGACGCAATACGTTCGCCAGCAGTGCGGGTAATTCCTGCTTATGCTCGATAAACAGCGGATCCACTTCGCCACGCTGGCGAATCGAGCCGGCAAGCGCACGCCCGTCAGCGCCAGGTATAACGGCTTCACCGGCACTGTAGACATCTAGAAGTACCAGCGTATCGACCTGTGAAAGGACCCTAACAAAATCTTCATACAAGTCACGCGTCCGGCTATAGCGATGAGGCTGATAAAGCATGACCAAACGACGCTCCGGCCAGCCTGCACGCACCGCTTTGATAACCATATCCACTTCACGGGGATGATGGCCGTAATCGTCTACCAGCATAATTTCGCCGGAGGCTTTAGGCGCCGGAAAATGGCCGTGAACCTGAAAACGCCGCCCTACCCCGGCAAAGCTTGCCAAGCCACGCAGGATAGCCGCATCGCTCACGCCTGCATCGGTTGCGACCACAATCGCCGCCATCGCGTTTAGCGCGTTATGCCTCCCTGGCATGGCCAAACAAATATGCAAAGGCTCGGCGCTACCAGGGCGCAGCGCGGTAAACGTGACTTCACCGCCCTGCTGGGCAAAATCCACAATGCGGTAATCCGCATCGGCGTCAAACCCATAGGTCACAAACTGCCGTTTAACCTGCTCACACAGTTCACGGACGTGCGGGTCATCAATACACAGTACGGCCAGTCCATAAAAAGGCAGATTATGTAAAAACTCGATGAAGGTGCTTTTTAGACGCTCAAAATCGCCGCCGTAAGTAGCCATATGATCCGCGTCGATATTGGTTACAATCGACATCATCGGCTGAAGATGAAGGAATGAAGCATCCGACTCATCGGCCTCAGCGACCAGATAATCGCCTTCACCCAAGCGGGCATTCGCGCCGGCGCTGGTTAAACGCCCGCCAATCACAAAGGTCGGGTCCAGGCCGCCCTCGGCCAACAGCGTCGCCGTCAGGCTCGTGGTTGTGGTTTTACCATGCGTTCCAGCGACCGCAATGCCATGACGAAAGCGCATTAATTCAGCCAGCATCTCAGCGCGCCGCACCACGGGCACGCGATGCTCATGCGCCCAGCGAATTTCAGGATTGGTCGTATCCACGGCACTTGAAACAACGACTACGTCCGCCCCTTCCACATTGGCTTCAGCGTGGCCAATATCAACGCGAATACCGCATTGGCGCAACCGCTCGACAACGGAAGAGGCTTTCATATCACTGCCGCTAACCTTGTAACCTTGGTTTGCCAATACTTCGGCAATACCACACATACCCGCACCGCCAATGCCTACAAAATGGATGTGCTGAATACGGCGCATCGCTGGGCCGCTGGGCATACTCCGTTGCGGTAAGGGCTGAGTTACTGAGTCGGTCACACTGCTTCTCCTTTCGGTAATATCGCCAGACATCCTTCGGCTAATCGCTCAGTGGCGTCTAAATAGGCCGCTTGGCGCGCGCGTGATGCCATCAGTGCTAGCGTCGCGGGCTCTAACAAGTCGCTCAAGTAATGCGCCAACCGATCAGGCGTTAACGCAGACTGGACAACACACAGGGCTGCACCGGCTTTGACCAATACATCGGCATTAACCCGCTGATGGTCATCCACCGCAAACGGAAAAGGCACCAGCAGTGACGGCTTGGCTGCCGCGGCAAGCTCCGCTACCGTCAACGCGCCTGACCGACATACCACAAGGTCAGCCCAGTCATAAGCCGCCGCCATATCATCAATAAAGGGCGTCACCTCAGCGTCTATACCGTATTTGGCATAGCCTTCGGCTGTTAGCACATCCCGCGACTTGCCCGCCTGGTGGCGAATTTCAGGACGCGTTTCAGTCGGCAAACTGGCAACCGCCTGAGGCAAACGCTCATTTAAAGCTACCGCCCCCAGGGACCCCCCCACCACCAACAGGCGCAGCGGGCGGCCCTGCAGCACTTGCACGGTACGCGGCGTTTCACCCAGCGTGGCAATTTCTTCGCGCACGGGGTTACCAATCACCTCAGCACGCTCGCCAAACGCTTCGGGAAAGGCGGCGTAACTGCGTGTGGCTAAGCGTGATAACACGCGATTGGTTAGCCCCGCGACGGCATTTTGTTCATGTACTACCAGCGGTATACGCGACAGCCAGGCGGCAAGCCCACCGGGGCCACTGGCAAAACCACCCAGCCCGACGACCAGCTGAGGTTTAAACGTGCTAATAACCTGGCGTGCCTGCCATACCGCCCGGGTAAGGTTGACCGGTGCTTTGAGCCATCCAGCCGCGCCATTACCGCGCAATCCGCTCACCGCAATAGTGTGCAGCTTGATACCAGCGTCAGGCACCAGCCGGTTTTCAATGCCGCGGGGGCTGCCCAGCCACTCAACCTCGATATTCTGTGCTTTGAGCGCACGAGCCAGAGAAAGCGCGGGCACGACATGCCCCCCGGTTCCTCCTGCCATGATTAAAACGCGCCGATGTGCGTGCGTCGTCACAAACGACTCCTTAACAAAGTATTACGATAATCGCGGTTCGCTGCGCGATTTATAAGGGGTTGGCGTACGGCGCGGCCGGTGTCTGGTTTCCGCATCTACGCGCAGCAATAAGCCAATCATCATACCGATGACCAGCAGGCTCGACCCGCCATAACTTACCAGCGGTAGCGTCAGCCCCTTGGTGGGCAACAAACCTGAGCTAACCGCCATATTAATAAATGCCTGAGAGGCAATAACAAAGCCGATACCGTAACTCACATAGGCACCGAAAAGATGACCCGCGAGCTCAGCCTTACGTCCAATCAGCATGGCCCGGCTAACCAGTAACGCAAACAGCAGTATGACTACGATTGCCCCAATCATGCCCAGCTCTTCGGCAATGACCGCAAAGATAAAATCAGTATGGGCTTCGGGTAGATAGTGCAGCTTTTGAACGCTATTGCCTAACCCGGTGCCGGTTACATGACCACGTCCAAAGGCAATCAATGCCTGGGTAAGCTGATACCCGGTCGCGAACTGATCGGCCCAAGGGTCTAAAAAACTGGTCCAGCGAGCTAAGCGATACGGCTCTAATACCACCAACATCACCGCCCCGGCGGCGAGTGCCCCGCCACTACCAATCAGTAAAACAAGCGATGCGCCGCTCATCATCAGCATGCCAATCACACATACTGAGTACACCACCATACCGCCAAAGTCGGGTGCTAAAAACAGCAAACTGGCCGGCACGGCCAATACCGCGATAGGCCGCCATAGCGTAAACGCACGAAGGCGCAAATCGTAGGTGAAGCGCGACATAAACATCGCCATGTAAAAAATAAGGCCAATCTTGCCAAGCTCTGACACCTGGAGGTTAGGCAGCGGCCCGGGCAGCGCTATCCAACGCTTACTGCCGTTAATTTCCTGACCGAACAGCAATACCACCACCAACAGCCCAATACTGATTAAGAAAATAAGTGCCGCATTTTGCCGCCAGGCCTCAAGCGGTACGCTGAGCATAAACAGACAGCCTAACGCTGCCACCACCAAGAAAATGCCGTGCTGGCGGAAGTAGTAAAAACTATTATCTAAAAGGCCTACCGAGGCAGAACTAACCATCACCCAGCCTAAGCCGGCGAGTGCCACAGCGGCGGCAATTAACCATATATCGCAGGGTAAATCACGCGTAGTTAGTACGCGATGCAAGCGCTGTACTCGGCTCATAAGGATACCTCCGCCGCTTTGTTTTCGACCCAGTCACGAAAAGCCTTACCGCGGGCCTCATAGCCGGCAAACTGATCAAAACTCGCGCACGCAGGCGATAAGAGTACGCAGTCACCGGGCCTGGCTAAGGCGAAAGCCTCCTCCATCGCCTGCGTTAAATCCCTCACTTGCCGCACCGGCACCTGCGAGGTTATAGCCTGGGCGATGCGACCACTATCTGCGCCAAACAGTAGCGCCTGACGCGCGCAGCGCGCCAAAGGTGTGGCAAGCGGTGTAAAGTCAGCCCCCTTACCAACGCCACCGGCAAGCCAGATTAGGCGACCTTCAAGCGTAGCGCCAAGCCCCTGGATCGCCGCCAATGTGGCGCCCACGTTGGTACCTTTAGAGTCGTTTACCCAGGTAACGTCGTTAATATGCGCCACCGTTTCACTACGATGCGGCAGTCCGGTAAACGTTTTAAGGGTATCGATCATGGCAGATGCGTTAAGCCCTAACGCCTGGCCCATGGCAAGCGCTGCCAAGGCATTGGCATAGTTATGCTGGCCGGCCATTTTCAATTCGCGAGCGGAAAGCCACTGAGTCTGCCCTTGCATTAGTTTGAGATCAGCCTCCTCCCAAACGAGCCCCCAGTGGTTGTCTAAGGGCGCATTCACTGAAAACCGGATAGTCGCCACGTCTTCCTGGGAAGGCCAGGTCAAAGGGTCATCCTGGTTAACAATGACATGCTGTGCACCGATAAAGATGCGCTGTTTGACCTGGCGGTAGGCCTGCATATCGCCATGCCTGTCCAAATGATCTTCACAAAGATTTAAAAACGCAGCGGCCTTGGCGCCTAACGCTGGCGTGGTTTCCAGCTGAAAGCTGGAAAGCTCTAGAATATACAGCTCGGCATCGGGCTGGTCGGCTAACAGGTCGAGCGCGGGAGTGCCGAGATTCCCCCCCACCGCTACCCGCAAGCCAGCGGCTTTGGCCATTTCACCCAGTAATGTGGTCACCGTGGATTTAGCATTAGAGCCGGTAATTGCGGCAATCGGCACTTGGTTGGCCCGCACAAACAGAGCGGTTTCGCCCACCACCATCGAGTCCCCTGTATGCGGGTTGATACGTTCAGCCAAGCCCTCCAGCCCGGGCGTTGCGGGATCAACACCAGGGCTAAGCACCACTTCATGGGCATCGGTAAAATCCAGCGCGGTTAGCGGGCCACACACCACATCCACACCGGGATGAGCCGCATGAAAAGCCGCAAGGCCCGGCGGCTCACTGCGAGTGTCCGCCACCATGAAGGGCATATTCGTGCGTGCCAAATGCCGACAAATTGCTCGACCTGAAAGCCCTAGGCCAACGACAACGCTCATTCCGTTAGGTACTCGCACCATATCTGGCTCCTTTGCGTTATACGCTTAAGGCTGCAGCGGCCCTATCACCGCATCGATTAACGAACCTTGAGCGTCGCGAGGCCCAGTAGTACCAATACCACGGTAATGATCCAGAAACGCACAATGACACGTGGCTCCGGCCAGCCTTTCAATTCGAAGTGGTGATGTAGCGGCGCCATGCGAAAAATACGCCGTCCGGTCATTTTATAAGACCCCACCTGCAGTATGACCGACAGGGTTTCGACGACAAAAATACCGCCCATAATGAACAGGACGATTTCCTGGCGAACAATTACCGCGACCACGCCAAGCGCTGCACCTAACGCAAGCGCGCCTACATCGCCCATAAATACCTGGGCGGGATAGGTGTTGAACCACAAAAAGCCGAGCCCTGCTCCGGCGATGGTCGCACAGAAAATCGCAAGCTCCCCGGTACCGTTAATAAACGGAATATGCAGGTAGTTGGCGAATACAGCATTACCACTGGCATAAGCAAAGACTGACAAGCCCATCGCCACCAGCACGGTGGGCATGATCGCCAAGCCATCCAAACCATCGGTTAGGTTCACCGCGTTGGAACTACCCACAATCACAAAGTAGGTCAGCACGATATAAAACACGCCCAGCGGCAGCGCGATATCTTTAAACAGCGGCACGAGGAGGCTGGTTTCGGCCGGCGTCGCTGCCGTGAAATAAAGCACAAATGCCGCACCAAGCCCGACCACTGACTGCCAAAAGTACTTCCAGCGAGCGGGCAGACCGCGGGGATTTTTCTCAACCACCTTGCGGTAATCATCAACCCAGCCAATGGCTCCGAATCCCAGCGTTACGGCTAGCACCACCCACACATAATGGTTGGTTAAATCGCCCCAGATGAAAGTACTGATAGCCATCGCCAGCAAAATCATCACGCCACCCATGGTAGGCGTGCCCGCTTTTGAAAGATGGGATTGCGGACCATCATCGCGCACGGCCTGGCCTATCTGGCCTTCAACGAGCCGACGGATTACCCACGGCCCCAACCAAAGGCAGAGCATAAGAGAGGTAAGTGCCGCCAAGATGACGCGCAAAGTGAGATAGTTGAAAACCTGAAAGCCCGTTTGGTACTGAGCTAGAAAATTCGCCAAGTGAAGTAACATGAACGGCGTTTACCTTATTTCATCCGAGCGCAGCGCAGCAATGATTTGCTCCATACCCGCGCTGCGCGACCCTTTCACCAGAAGCGTGGTGGCGGGCGGCAAAGTATTAATGACATGACGCGTTAGCGTCTCGTGGTCGTCAAAATGCTGCCCGTGACCAAAGGCGTCACAGGCCGAACGCGCAGCATCACCCAGCGTCAGCAGCCTGTCGATGCCAAGCTCAGCCGCGTAACGGCCAACCTCGGCATGCAATGTTTCAGCGTCATCGCCAAGTTCACCCATGGCGCCCAGCGCACACCAGCGTGGCGCAGGAAAACGCATCAATGTTTCCATCGCAGCCTTGACCGCTCCGGGGTTGGCATTATACGTATCGTCGAGCAGCGTGGCACCGTGCAATCCGGGTACGATGCTTAGTCGCGCGTTAAGTACCGGCAGATTTTGCAAACCGGCCATAACATCGGCAGGCGTAATACCGACCGCCAATGCAGCCGCCGCTGCTGCCAGCGCATTGCTGACGTTATGCTTACCCAGCAAAGCAAGCTGTACATTACCCAGCGGCTTACCATGCTGAACAAGCGTGAAAGCATACCGCCCCTGGGAGTCACAAGAAAGCGCCGACGCGCATACATCCGCTGAGCTATCAAACCCAAAGCTGATGACGCGCCGGGGAGCCGCACAGGCAGCCCAGAAGGCGTAGTAATGGTCATCGCGATTAAGTACCGCAACGCCCTGATCGCTTAAACCGTTGAGCAGCTCGCTTTTCGCCTGAGCAATATGGCCCATGCCGCCAAACTCACCAATGTGCGCACCCGTAACATTGGTGATAATAGCCACATCAGGCAGCGTTAAACGGCTAGACCAGGCAATTTCGCCCAGATGGTTCGCCCCCAGCTCGACTACGCCCGCTTGATGCTCTTCGGTTAGTCTTAAAAGCGTTAACGGAACGCCAATATCGTTATTGAGGTTGCCTTGGGTCGCCAGCACGTCACCGAGAGGCGCCAGCAAGGCAGCGGTCATTTCCTTGACCGTTGTCTTACCGCTATTACCCGTGACGCCGACCAACGGTATAGACCAGCGGCCACGCCAGGCACCGGCTAAAAGCCCCAATCCAAGGCGAGTATCCGGACATACAAGCTGGGGCAGCGGGCTATCTACCTGCTCTTCAACCAATGCTGCGGCAGCACCCTGCTCGTAGGCCTGTCCGATAAAATCATGACCGTTAAAGCGCGGCCCTTTCAACGCTACGAACAGGCAGCCGGGCACAATTTTTCGGGTATCGGTAGCCACAGCCGTCAGCTCTAACGCGGCTTGATCTTCAGATATTGCTACACCCAGCGCCGTTGCTACCTCAGCAAGCGTCCAGCTCATGGTGCATGGCTCCGTAACGCGAAGGCCCGTAACACTTCATCTTCATCGTTATAGGCATGGCGTACGCCATTGATTTCCTGATAGGCCTCGTGGCCTTTTCCAGCAATAAGCACCACATCGTTGTCACCAGCCTGTTGAATCGTTTGGCTAATGGCATGACGACGATCACCTATTTCGATTGGTACCGCAGCCGAGGAGAGCCCCGCGATAATTTGCTGGCGAATCTGCTCTGCTGGCTCGCCCCGCGGGTTGTCATCGGTGACAACTACCTGGTCTGCGAGCAGCTCCGCCGCTTTGGCCATTTCTGCACGCTTACCCGTATCGCGCTCACCGCCACAGCCAAACACACACCAAAGCTTACCCGCTTGACCTAAGTGCGCGCGCAGGGCTTGCAATGCACTGTGCAGCGCATCCGGCGTATGGGCATAATCAATCACAACACTGGGCGTTGATTTCGCGTGGTACAGCGCCATACGCCCAGGTACTGGATCAAGTGCTGCGGCCGCCTCGAACAACGGGTCAATCGCTTGACCCAGACCGTAAAGCACAGCCATCGCCAACAGGACGTTATCCAGGTTAAAACGGCCCATCAGGCCTAGCGTCAATACGCGTTCGCCTTCCGGCGTGGCAATTAGCGCCTGCTGGCCCGTTTCTTTCAGTTGGACATCCAGCACCCGAAAGGTAACAGCTTCATCCTGGCCGGTGGCTAATACGCGCACGCGCTGATCACAGCCAGCCAGCATCAACCGGGCCAGAGGATCGTCCGCATTCACAACGGCAAGCTCGAGCTCGCTACGCCGAAAAAGCTTGGCTTTAGCTGCCGCATAGGCAGCCATACTGCCGTGGTAATCAAGATGATCGCGGGTCAGATTGGTAAATACGCCAACTTTTACGTCGACAGCGTCCAGGCGGTATTGATCCAACGCGTGCGAGGAGGCCTCAAGCGCCACTCGCTTGATCCCCTGGCGGGAAAGCTCGCCAAGCGTTGCCTGTAATGCCAAAGGACCTGGCGTGGTCAAGCCACTATCAGCCAGCTGGCCAGGGCGGCCAACGCCTAATGTACCGATCACACCAGCAGCAGTACCCAGGGCCTCGCTCAACGCCGCAATATAATGTGTGACGGAGCTTTTCCCATTGGTGCCTGTTACGGCGATCACTTCAAGATCAGTAGGCACATCAAAAAGCTGCCTGCCCAGCTCGCCTAAACGTACGGATAAGTGAGGCAGGTAGAGTACTCGTTCTTCCCAAACAGCATGGGGCTGCTTGGTATGCGCTAACACTAGCGAAGCGCCCTGCTCCAGCGCCACTTCAATATAGTCACGCCCATCGCCCTGACTACCCGGCACGGCAACAAACACATCACCTGCTGCCAGCTTGCGTGAATCGGTAATCAAACGCAGCGACTCAGGCAGTGCGGGTAGTGTCTGAGTAAAGGGCTCATTCGGCCATACGCTACCCAGCGCTTCCCATAAATCATTGGGAGCCAACGTCATGCAATCTCCTTAGTCATGCTACTCTTCGACCTCATGGTCTGGCGGCACGTCAAGTAAGCGCAACGCATTACCCGTCACGCTTGAAAAGACCGGCGCGGCAACCGCACCACCATAAAATTCGCCGGCTTTCGGATGATCGATCATTACCACGGTCACAATACGGGGATCAGAAATAGGCGCAATGCCGGCAAACACGCTGCGATAGGCATCCATGGTGTAACCGCCTTGGCCGGATTTACGCACCGTACCGGTTTTACCACCTACTCGATAGCCTTCCACGCGGGCTCGTCGGCCACCGGTATAAGCGGCAACAGATGTTTCCAGAATACTCAGCAGATCGTTGGCGACTGAAGGATCAATCGCGGGTATTCCCTGGGGTGGCTCAGACAGGCGCAATAAAGAAGGTGGCAAACGCATGCCGCCATTGGCTAATGCCGTGTAAGCACTCGCCAGCTGAACGGCGGTAACCGACAGGCCGTAACCGTAAGACAGCGCTGCCCGCTCACTGCGCGACCAGCGCACGGGCGCTGGCAAGCTGCCGTTTGCCTCACCGGGGAACCCCGTGCCAGGTGCCTGCCCAAGCCCCAGCTGATTGTATTTTTCCCAGATAGCCGTATCGCTTAGCTGCAGCGCCAAGCGCGACATACCGATATTGGATGAGTGCTCCAGAATACCCGCTAACGTCAAGTCACCATAATTACGAAAATCGCGAATGGTAAATTGATCGATACGCATCCAGCCAGGCGAAGTATCCACCACCGCATCACGGTCAACAATACCGCTTTCCAATACAGCGGCCATGGCCAGCGGTTTCATAACGGAACCCGGTTCAAAAACATCGACCAATGCTTGATTACGCAGGCCACGCGGATCAAGCCCGGTGCGATTATTAGGGTTATAGGAGGGCAGGTTAGCCATCGCCAACACTTCACCGGTGCGGGCATCCATGGTAACTAGCACTCCGCCGTCGGCATCGTTTTTGGCAACGGCTGCGCGTAGCTCACGATACGCCATATATTGAATACGCTGGTCGATCGACAGCACCAGATCACCGCCTGGTTGGGCTTCGCGCATAACGCCCAGCTCACGCACCAAACGGCCACGACGATCTTTAATCACGCGGCGCTGGCCTGGGTGCCCGGCCAAAAACGGCTGGTAGGAAAGCTCCAGGCCTTCTTGCCCCACATCGTCAACGTTGGTTACGCCGAGTATCTGCGCCGCCACTTCCCCTGCGGGGTAGTAGCGCTTGTACTCTCGTTGCGGGTAAACACCTGGAGTGCGTAAATCAAGGATGCGCTGCGCCGCCTCTGGCGTCATCTGACGGCGCAGATACATGAATTCGCGGCTTCTGTAGCGCTCAACCCGGGACTCGAAATCGTCTAGTGACATGCCCAGCGCCTGCGCCAGCATAAAGCGTTGGATACCGTCGGAAGGCAGTTCCTGAGGATTCGCCCATAGCGTCACGACTGGCGTTGAAATAGCCAGAGGCTCACCGTTGCGGTCAGTGATCATACCGCGGTGGGCAGGTATCGCCTCATGGCGAAGCGTTCTCGCATCCCCCTGGCTTTGCAGGAAAGGCCGGTCGATAACCTGCAGCAACGTGATCCGCCCAATAAGAACGCACGTCACTAAACCGACCATGATCAATATAAACACAAAACGGCCGCCACTCAGCGGTGGAGCAATAGGCTGCTGACGGGACATACCTCCCCGACGCTCGTTTCTCATGGCCGAATGACCTCAACGTCATGCACGTCAGGAATACGCATATCCAGGCGTTCCGTGGCAATTTGCTCAATCCGGGCAGGCGTCGACCACGCACCCTCTTCCAATAAAAGTTGCCCCCACTCGGTTTGCAGCTGGTTTTTTTCCTGCTGAAGATGCTGCAGTTGGGCAAACTGAACGCGCGTCATATGGGTGACGGCAACCGTTGCCAACCCACTGATGATGCAAAGAAAAAACAGCAGACAAATAATAATGGGCCACGTACGAAGACGTAACTTGAAAGGCCATTCGGTGCGTAGCGTTGAGGCCCAACGCTCAATCCGATCCATGCTCATGCTTATACTCGTTTTCGGGCAGCCCGCATAACGGCGCTCCGCGCACGTGGATTACCAGCTACCTCATCATCACTCGGGCGTACGCCTCGACTTAACGCTTCAAGGCGACGGTTTAGTTGGTCATCACGGATAGGTACACCGCGCGGCAGGTGGGTATCGCCACGTACGTGATGACGGATAAAGCGTTTTACGCGACGGTCTTCCAGCGAGTGAAAACTGATAATCACCAAATGACCACCCGGCGCCAGCGCTTCAAGCGCTGCGTCTAAGGCAGCATCTAGCTGATCAAGTTCGCCATTTAAATAAATTCGTAACCCTTGAAATGCTTTTGTCGCCGGATGCTTGCCCTTTTCCCAGGCGGGATGGGCTTTTTTCAACACCTCAGCCAAATCGACCGTATGGGTAAACGGCGCTTCAACACGCCGCTCGACCACAGCACGAGCCAACCGTTTGGCGTAGCGCTCTTCACCATACGTTTTAAATACCTGGGCGATATCGGCCTCCTTCGCGCGCGCGAGAAACTCAGCAGCGCTTTCTCCCTGAGTGGGGTCCATGCGCATATCCAATGGACCATTGCGCATAAAGCTGAACCCTCGCTCAGGATCATCCAGCTGTGGAGAAGAAACGCCGACGTCCAGCAATACACCGGACAGTTTTCCGTATACGCCCTGCTCACGGGCATAGTCTGCCAAGTGGGCAAATTCACGCTGGGTAATTTGAAAGCGAGCATCATTAACTTCAGCGGCAGCCGCAATGGCTTGAGGATCGCGATCCATCGCCATGAGGCGGCCCTGTTCACCCAGGCGCGACAAGATCAGCCGCGAATGGCCTCCTCGGCCAAACGTGCCATCCAGATAAACGCCATCGGGATTATGTATAAGGGTATCGACAGCCCCTTCCAGTAATACGCTGGTATGGCGAAACGGGGAAACGACCTGGTCAGCGTCAGGAGAAGGCATGTTACTCTCACACAATATTTAGAGGGCACGCTAGTGCGAGCCCCTTTATGGAAATGGGGAGTCGGCCGATAAGCCGGGTTCTGTCGTGGACAGTCATTCCTCTAGGCGTTTTGTCACCAAAGCGCTCAAGCAACCTACCCGGACCCAGCGCGGGCCGCGCCATTGGGTCCCTATTTGGTCTTGCTCCGAGTGGGGTTTACCATGCCACGCACTGTTGCCAGGCGCGCGGTGCGCTCTTACCGCACCCTTTCACCCTTACCGGCCCCTTGAGGTTTATTTCAAAGGGCTTAGGCGGTCTACTCTCTGCTGCACTTTCCGTCGGCTTACGCCGCCCAGGCGTTACCTGGCACTCTGCCCTATGGAGCCCGGACTTTCCTCCCCCAGCCCATCCAAAAGATGGGTTAGCGGCGACTGTCTGGCCAACTCCGGCGGCAAGCATACCAGCGCCCTCGCTTCGCCTCAATGCTCGGTTTTAATTGCCTGCAATCTTGCATACCATTCCTGCTTGCGCCCACCCAGCATTCGAGCCACTATCGCCGCCCCCTGCTTGACCCCCACTCCCTCATCCAGCAGTACCTTCATCAGCTGATCGGCGCTAATATCCTGATGCTCACTCTGTGTAACCGGTGGCGCGCCCGCCAGCATGACGACAAACTCACCCCTTGCCTGATTAGGATCGTCAGCCAACTGGGCCAGCAGTTCTTCAGGCGTGCCTTGCAAAAATGTCTCAAACGTTTTGGTCAACTCTCTGGCAAGCACTACACTGCGCTCGGGCATCTGCTCGTGCAGCGCTTCAAGGGTATGCACAATACGGTGCGGCGACTCGTAAAACACCAGGGTCTCTTCCCGGGCTTGCCACTCTTCCAGCGCCTGACGGCGCGCCCCCGGCTTGGCGGGTAAAAAGCCGCCAAAGGTGAAGCGATCTGTAGGCAAGCCGGCGCCAGATAACGCCGTTACCAACGCACACGGGCCAGGTAATGCCACCACATGCCGACCGCGGAGGCGCAGCTCTCTCACCAGAACGAAGCCCGGGTCGCAGATAAGCGGCGTTCCCGCATCACTTATCAAGGCAATATTTTCACCCGCCTGCAGGTAGGCATCCAGCGTATCCACCCGGCGCGCCTCGTTATGTTCATGCAGCGACAACATGGGCGTATTAACCCCTAAATGGGCCAATAAGCGTGCACTATGGCGCGTATCCTCTGCCGCGATGCGCGATACTTCCGCTAATACCCGAGCTGCACGCGGCGATAGATCGTCCAAATTCCCAATTGGGGTGGCAACCACGTACAATGTGCCCGGATTGTGGTGTGTCATCGTGACTCCAGATTTGTTAATGGCTTGCTCTGACGGTGCGCTATGCTTGTGCAATGCCAACGAAATGCCAACAAGCGGCGACAGCGCAAATGAAAACTAAGGAAGGATACATGAAACAGTCTCTGCGTGGCGTACTCGCCACTGCCCTCATAGCACTTCTCATGACCGGCTGTGCGATGCAGTCACCTAGCGTGGTTGACCGCGCGGATGATCAGGAAGCGAGCCGCTTGCTAAGTCAGGCGGAACAGCAAGCCCCGGATCAAGCCGCCAAGACGCGTCTGGAAGCGGCCACTATTTTGGCGCAACAAGGCCAGCGGGAAGATGCCTTTGCAGCCGCCGATGCCATCGATGAAGCCAGGCTGTCAGAAACGGATCGCGTTCGCTGGGCGCTGCTTTTCTCAGAACTCGCTCGCGCAATGGATGACCCGCGCGCCGTATTACGCGCAACCCAGGTGCTCAACGATGACCTGCCAATGCAGGATGACCAGCAGGAAACCCTGATCGACCGCCAGAGCTGGGCACGTAATGCCTTAAATCAGCTTGACCCTGACAACCTAGCGCTGCCCGGCCTTGAAGGCCAGGATATCCGCCGCATCGTGGTTGCCCTGCCTGAGTCCGGCCCGCTTAGCAGCGTTGCAAACACATTAGCTACCGCAATGCGCCGCCATAATGAGATCAAGGGAGACAACGTACAGCTGAGCTTCCTAGACGCCTCTCAATACTCCATGGATGAGCTTTATAGCCGTGCTGAACAGATGAATGCCCAACTGGTCATCGGCCCGCTTGAAAAAGAACAGGTTAGCCAGCTGGAACAGCGTAATAGCGTGCCGCTGCCTACCCTCGCGCTTAACTATGGTAGTGGTGAGCAAAACCGTGCTGCGCGCCTGTTCCAGTACGGGCTTTCCGCTGAGGACGAAGCCCGTCAAGCTGCCCGTCGCGCCTATCAAGACGGCCGCCGCAGCATGTCGGTGATGGTGCCTGACAACGACTGGGGACGCCGCGTGGGCGAGGCTTTCTGGAATGAATTCCACCGCGAAGGAGGCGAGGTTACCAACGCCGTTCGCTATAACCCCGAAAGTCCGGTCGCCAATGCCGTAAAAACGGCCCTGAATGTGAGTGGCGAGCGCGCCCAGCTTGGCAGCATCGACGCTCTTTTCCTGCTCGCGCTGCCCGACTACGCACGCCAGGTACCGCCCACACTGGATTACTACTACGCGCCCAACCTACCTATCTATGCAACCTCACACCTGCATGAAGGCCGTTTGCAAACGCGCCGCGACCAGGATCTAAACGATGTTATGTTCGTGGATATCCCTTGGCAAATTCCTGATGCTGCGGTGGGTGGCGAAGAAATACTGCCCTTTTACCCCACCTATCAACGCTTGAGCGAAGAAGCCGATGCGTCCATGTTCCGCCTGATGGCCATGGGCGTGGATGCTTATGAAATCGCGACTCACCTATCGGATATCGCCTCGCTTGACGGCATGCGCGGCAGCACTGGTACGCTCTACCTAACCGGCGACGGTCGTATATACCGCGAACTGCCGTGGGCCAAGTTCCAAAATGGCACGCCTTCTCCCATCTTGATCCCGAGTCAAACCAGCGGTAATGAATAACGCCCAAACGGCGCGCAAGCGCGGTGCAGCCATTGAGCAGTTAGCCGCTCAATGGCTGCAGCAGAAGGGCTTGACGCTTGTGGCTCAAAACCACCATGTCAAAGGTGGCGAGCTGGATATCGTGATGCGTGACGGCAGCACGTTGGTGTTTGTAGAGGTCAAACATAGGGTAACCACCCGCTACGGCCACCCGTTGGAAACCATAACGGCTACAAAACGGCAGCGCCTGATACGTGCGGCCCAGCTATATATTGGCAAATACGGCCTTACATCTCCCTGCCGCTTTGATATTCTTGCTATTACTGGCGCGCCGCCCAACCTTGAGTTCCACTGGGAAAAAGCGGCTTTTGATGCCTACTGATTCTATTTTAACTAGGAAGCCCTAATGGATTTTCAATCGCGTATTCTTGACCACTTTAACGCCAGCATTGATACGAAAACCTATGCTAGCGAAGTACTGCCACCGTTTATCGAAGTTGCCAGCCAAATGATGGTGCAGTGCTTAGTGAGTGAAGGAAAGATTCTTGCCTGTGGCAATGGCGGTAGCGCCGGTGACAGTCAGCACTTTTCGTCGGAGCTGCTTAATCGATTTGAGCGTGAACGCCCCAGCCTGCCGGCCCTGGCATTAACCACCGACACTTCAACGCTAACCTCTATCGCTAACGACTATAGCTATAACGAGGTGTTCTCCAAGCAGATCCGCGCATTGGGCCAGCCCGGCGATATTCTGCTTGCGATCTCAACAAGCGGCAATTCCGCGAACATCGTGCAAGCGATCCAGGCCGCTCATGATCGGGAAATGACCGTGGTGGCTCTGACCGGGCGCGATGGTGGTAATATGGCCTCTCTACTTGGTCAGGATGATTGCGAGATTCGCGTTCCCGCGACATCAACGGCAAGAATTCAAGAGGTTCATTTACTGGTCATTCACTGCTTGTGCGATCTTATTGATGAGCAGCTGTTCGGCAGCGCGGCATAACTCGTCGCCTCACCTCTTATTACTTTCATTAAGATAAGGAGTCATTCACCATGGCCATACGTTTTTCTACTCGCCAGCTGCTGGTCGCGACCCTGTTATCTGCTGCACTTATTAGCGGCTGTGCGACCAATACTGCGTCAAACCCGTCCAACTACGGCCAACGCAGTGATGACGTGCAAGCAGTGGACGCCACCATTGAGCGTGAGGCTGAACGTGCGCTGGATCGCGCCGATGCACGCCTGGGCGATGCCCGCATTCGCGCGCACAGTTACAACGGCTCGCTGTTATTAGTGGGCCAGGTGCCCAGCGAAGAGCTTCGCACGAAAGCCGGCGATGTTGCACGCAACTTGCGCGGCGTTAATCAAGTGCATAACGAACTCACCATCGCCGCTCGCCTTCCGGCCAGCCAACGCCTGACAGATACCTGGTTAACCACCAACGTGGTGAGCACACTGGCGACCAACGATCGCATCGATTCATCCAAGCTCAAGGTGACGACTGAAAATGCCAGCGTCTACCTGATGGGCATGGTGACTCACGAAGAAGCCGACCGGATAGTCAACGCCGCGTCATCGGTCGGCGGAATTCAGCGAATCGTCAAGGTATTTGAATATATCGACTAAACGCTCAGCGCTAGTCAAAAAAAACCTCGCACATTGTCTGTGCGAGGTTTTTTTATGACCAGGTCAATCACGATGCTTAGTTATTTAACCACCCGAAGCGTCGGTTTTTTCTTGGGCTTTGAAGGCGCCGATGATGATTCAGAAACATCATCAAGCTCGCTTTCAGGCACCGGATCCGTCACAGATAGCTCAGGCTTGGAAGGCGCATCGGGTGCTTCATTAAATAAAGCCTCCTCATCATCCGTCGTTTCACCCAATTCCGGCTCATGACCAAAGACCATGCCCACACCGTTCTCACGCGCATAGATAGCGATAAGCGCCGGAATCGGCACCATCACCTGCATTGGCTGGCCACCAAAGCGGGCATTGAAACTGATGGCTTGATTTTCCATAAACAGATCGCGCACAGCCGTCGGCGCTACGTTCAAGACAATCTGACCATTTTGCACAAACTGACGCGGCACCTCGACCCCGGCTTGCGTCGCATCAACGACCAAATAGGGCGTCAACTCATTATCCAACAGCCACTCATAGAGCGCTCGGGCGAGATAGGGGCGACTCGACTTCATAAGACTCCCTCCTCCTAACAAGTAAGACCCCGGCCTTTCTCAGGCGACGGGGCCATGTAAATTCAAGCACGCATCTCTTTTTCATGCTCATTCAAGGATGCTTTGAACGCTTCCCGCTCAAATACTCGCGACATGTAACTTAACAGTGGTTTTACCTGTTTTTCAGGCAATTCGATATTCAAGTCGGGAAGGCGCCACAAGATCGGTGCAAGGCAACAATCTACTAACGTGAATTCTTCGCTCATAAAGAAGGGCATATCTTCAAAAATAGGCGAAATACCAATCAGGCTTTCACGTAGCTCTTTACGCGCTTTTTCAGCTTCTTTTTTCCCGCCACTGCGAATCTGGTCGACCATGGGGCACCATTCACGCTCAATACGGTGCATCCACAAACGGCTTTGCGCACGGGCAACAGGATAAACAGGGAGTAAAGGAGGATGCGGAAAACGCTCATCCAGATACTCCATCATGACCTTAGACTCATAAAGCACTAAATCACGATCTAAAAGCGTAGGTACGCTATTATACGGGTTGAGGTCTGCTAAATCTTCAGGTGGTTGTTCCACGTTAACATCAACGATATCAACAGCCACCCCCTTCTCAGCCAGCACAATGCGCACGCGATGACTGAAATGATCATCACTACCTGAGTAAAAAATCATCGACGACCGCTTGGCCACAACACCCATGAAAGCATCCTCGCATCAAAACAATTATGGATAATAACACGCCAAAGCCACCTTATGGTAAGGCAGCCCGTTTTGGGTTACTGCTTGACATCAAAACAACATAAGCATGGCTTATGCTGCCAACTTATTTACGTCCAACCACGTCAATACACATCTTTCCAGTACTCACGCTTAAGAAAGTAGACAATGACGCTAAAAATAAATAAAAAAATCATAATCTTAGGCGCCACAGCTTGAGCTTTCAGTCGATAAGGTTCACTAACATAGGCTAAGAAATTAGTAATATCGTATACCGCACTTTCAAACTCATCGGGCGCCATCACCCCAGGTGTTATCACTTTCAAGCGATCGCATCCTTGCTGCTCAGCTTTAGAGCAATCCAGCACCTGTACCCCCTGAAGCGGCTCAAGCACATTGGGCATGGCCACTGAGTCAAACAGCGTATTATTGACGCCATTCGGACGACTAGAGTCTTGATAAAACCCCAGCAGATAAGCATTCACCCAGTCAGCCCCCCGCAGACGTACCGTCAGCGACAAATCCGGCGGTGCAACGCCCCACCACTGCGCTGCTTCTTCCGCCCTCAAGGCATTATGCATAGGGTCATTAAAGTCGGCCGCCGATGAAAACATGACGGCCTCCTCCATCAGCGCCTGAGGAATATCCAGATCATTGGCTGTGCGTGAAAATCGCTGATAGCTCAGCGTATGGCAACCCAAGCAATAATTGACGTAAAGCTTTAGGCCATTCTGTAGTGACGCCTGATCCTGCAAGTCAGGCGCCCCCGAGCGTAATTCGCGCTCGCCCTGCCCGCCTACTGCTATTATGGGCATTAGCAAAAAGTATACTGCTATCCATAGATGCTTCATCAGCCGGTCACCCTTTCGGGCACAGGTTTGGTTTTTTCCAAACGGGTATAAATAGGCATGAACAGAAAATAGGCAAAGTAAGTCGCGGTAAACAGTTGCGCCAAGTGCGTTCGCACAGGCGTGGATGGCAACATACCCAGCACACCCAAAGCGACAAAACTTACCCCAAACAGCCCCAACATTAGCTTTGATAGCCAGCCCTTGTAGCGCATGGAACGAACTGGGCTACGATCCAACCACGGCACAACAAAAAGTACTGCAATGGCGCCGCCCATGAAAACGACGCCCAGAAACCTGGCGTCCAAACCAAATATTGAAAAGTTGATCGCACGCAAAATGGCGTAAAAGGGCGTGAAGTACCAAACCGGCGCAATATGATCAGGCGTTTGCAGCGGATTGGCCGGCTCAAAGTTTGGCTGCTCAATAAAATAACCGCCGCCTTCTGGAAAATAAAAAATAACCCCACAAAAAACGCACAAGAAGATCGCCACGCCAAGTAAATCCTTGACGGTATAATACGGATGAAATGGGATACCATCCAGCGGTTTACCCGCATCGTCGATGCGCATTCGAATATCAATACCGTCGGGGTTATTCGACCCTACTTCATGCAGCGCCACAATATGCAGCACTACCAGGCCCAGAATAACCAGCGGCAAGGCGACGACATGTAACGCAAAAAAACGATTCAAGGTAACACCCGATACCAGGTAATCGCCACGCACCCACTGAGCAAGCCCCTCTCCGATACCTGGAATCGCCGAGAATAGCGATGTAATTACCTGCGCCCCCCAGTAGGACATCTGCCCCCAAGGCAGCAGATAGCCCATAAACGCCTCAGCCATCAGCACCAGATACAAGGCCATTCCAAACACCCACACAAGCTCGCGCGGCGCCTTGTATGAGCCGTACAGAAGCCCACGAAACATATGCAGATAGACAACGATAAACAGCGCTGAGGCGCCGGTGGTATGCATATGACGGATCAGCCATCCCCACTCCACGTCACGCATAATGTACTCAATGGACGCGAAGGCCCCTTCGGCAGTCGGACTATAGCTCATGGTTAGCCAGATGCCGGTTAACAGCTGATTAACCAACACCAACAGAGCAAGCGAGCCAAACACATACCAGACATTAAGGTTTTTAGGAACGTAGTAACTGGCGAGATGGTCGCGCCATAGCCTGCTTGCCGGAAAGCGCGTGTCCAGCCATTTCATAAAACCACCGCCTGTCTTGTCCTGCGACGCCATCAACCCGCCTCCTGATCCTCACCCACTACGATAATATGCTCGCTTAGATAATGATAAGGCGGCACCTCCAGATTGATTGGCGCGGGCATGCTTGCATACACACGCCCGGCCAAATCAAACCGCGAGCTATGGCAAGGACAGAAGAACCCTCCAGGCCAGTGATCATCACCCGCCTGAGCATCAGGCTCGGGGCGATACAGCGGCGAGCAGCCAAAATGCGTACACAGGCCAACCAGCACGCCGACCTCAGGCCTGAGCGAACGGAGCTCCCCTTGCACGTAAGCAGGCTGCTGCGGCTGGCGTGAATCAGGATCTGCCAGATAATCCGCCGGCAGCGCCTGCGTACGCGCGATCATTTCAGACGTACGGCGAATGATCCATATCGGCCGCCCCCGCCACTCAACGGTCATACGCTGCCCTGGGCGCAGCTTGGATATATCAGCCTGAACCGGCGCACCCGCCGCACGCGCTCGCGCGCTCGGCTTCCACGAAGCCACAAATGGAACGGCCACGCCGATAACACCCACCGCCCCCATAACGGAAGTAGCCCCGACAAGGAAACGTCGTCGACCTTTATTAACGCCGTGGTCTGCCATACGGGACTTCTCCCATTCAAATCTTCATGTGGCTATAAACATGTGACTATAAATTAACGCTTAACAATAAGCGTGCAGAGTGTTGGATGCGACACACAGAAAGGTTGCCACTCACTGCTTTAAAGACAGCAAAATAGCATAACGCCCAAGCCATAGGGATTTTGATTTTACAATAAAAAACGCCCAGGCCGGTGGCCTGGGCGTTTTGCCGCACAGCGTTGGAAAATTAACGCTTGGAGAACTGCGGACGACGACGTGCTTTGCGCAGGCCGACTTTCTTACGCTCAACTTGACGAGCATCACGCGTAACGTAGCCAGCGGCACGTAGCGCAGGACGCAGGTCTTCGTTGTAGTTCATCAGGGCGCGAGTAATACCGTGACGAATAGCACCTGCTTGAGAGGAGCCACCACCGCCAGCGACAGTGATGAACAGGTCAAACTGGTTCAGCGTCTCAGTCAACTCAAGCGGCTGACGAACCACCATACGACCAGTCACACGACCGAAATACAGGTCGAGGTCTTTATCGTTAACGGTGATTTTGCCAGAGCCCGGCTTCATAAACACGCGAGCGGTGGAAGTCTTGCGGCGCCCGGTACCGTAATACTGCTGTGTCATGGCGAAGATTTCCTCAGATGTTCAGTTCAAGCGGCTGTTGAGCAGCATGCGGATGCTCGGCACCGGCGTACACTTTTAACTTGGTATACATGGCACGACCCAGCGGACCTTTCGGCAGCATACCTTTAACGGCGAACTCAATGATGCGCTCGGGCGCATGATCAAGCATTTTGTCAAACGTCATGGAACGCAGACCGCCCGGGTAACCGGTATGGCGGTAATAGGTCTTAGCCTTCGCCTTGTTGCCAGTTACATGGACTTTCTCGGCGTTAATCACAACGATGTAGTCGCCAGTATCAACGTGAGGGGTAAATTCGGGCTTATGCTTGCCACGCAGGCGGCGAGCAATCTCGGTTGCCAGACGACCGAGCGTTTTGTCCGTGGCGTCGACTACATACCAGTCGCGCTGGACGGACTGCGGCTTAGCACTGAACGTCTTCATGGATGAAATCACCAGATTAAGTGTGTTGGGTGACTACCACCGCCAAGCGGTGAAGCACCATCCCTATTTTTTTTGGTTGCCAGGAAATTACCTTAGCAACATGCAGCGAGGCGGCATTCTACAGTAAGACACTCGACAAGTTAAGGCCTATCGATGTTTTTTCTCTACCCTGCCGCTTCGGCAAAACAGCCATAGCGTTCTATCAAGGCTTATGGGATCAAGGCTTATGGGGCAACGCCAGATATTCGCGCGACTGCATCTCCTGAAGCCGCGACAGCGTGCGTTGAAACTCAAAGGTTAGCTTACCGCCACTATAAAGCGACTCAATAGGTACTTCTGCGGACATTAAAAGCTTTACGCCACGGTCATAAAATTCGTCGACCATGTTGATAAACCGACGCGCCTGATCATCATGCTTTGCATCCATTGGCGTGACGTTGGACACCAGCACGGCATTAAAACCTCGCGCAAGCTCGATATAGTCGTTCTGGCTACGCGGCCCGTCGCACAGTTCCAAAAACTCGAACCACGCGACATTTTCCTGAAGCCTACGGGTTTTAAGCACCCGGTGATTAATTTCCAGCGGGGCATCTGCCTCACCTTCCTGCCCGGCGATCTCCCGAAAACTGCGCGCAAGCTCCAGCTCTGCCGCCTTATCCAGCGGCGAGTGAAAAATTTCAGCGCGTTCAAGCGCACGCAGCCGGTAGTCCACGCCGGAATCAACGTTAACGACATCGCAGTGGCGCTTGACCAAGTCGATAGCAGGCAGGAAGCGCGCCCGCTGCAGACCATCCTTATAAAGGTCATCGGGTACGATATTGGACGTAGCGACCAGCACAACCCCACGTTCAAACAACGCTTCCATTAAATTCGCCAGAATCATGGCATCGGTAATGTCTTTGACAAAAAACTCATCAAAGCAGATCACTCGCGCTTCCGAGGCGAACTTACCGGCAATTAAGGTAAGCGGATTTTTTTCGCCTTTATAGTGGGTCAGCTCATTGTGAACCCGCTGCATAAACCGATGGAAGTGGGTGCGCATCTTTTCGGGAAAAGGTAGCGCCTCATAAAAGGTATCCACTAGATACGTTTTGCCGCGCCCCACGCCACCCCAGAAATACAGGCCACGCACCTGAGGCAAGGCTGGCTCGCCTGAAGACGCTGATTTACCAAACAGGCCCGCCATCTTGGCCTTGAGTCCTCTGTTGGCGATCACCGTTTTAGGCACGGTAGTCGGCGCGGCGATCAAATCGTCATAAAGCCGCTGCAGATGTTTGACTGCCGACTCCTGAGCCGCATCATACTGAAAGTCTTCGCGCGTTAAATCAGCGCGATAGCGCTCGATCGGCGTTGGTCGAGATGACGGACTCACCTTTTTATCTGCAGAAGTAGATGGCATTTAATCGCCTCCAAAACGTATTACGACGGTGTTGACGATGCGACCGACCGCCCTTCAAAAAGGGGTGATTATACGCGGCGAACACTCTAAGCGCATGGTTGGATTGACCTAACCAACCAATCGACGCTTATAATGAAGATTGTTCGTTCGCAAACCGCTCACCTTACATTGGCGGAGCGCATCAAGCGTCAGGGAGAAAACTGTGGAAGCAAGCTCGCCTTATACCTTTGCCATTGTTGGCATCATTATCGGCTTCATCATCGGTTTAGGATGCTACCGTTTGTTCAGTAAAGGAGAGCGTAACAATGCCTCCTTGCGCCAAACACTGCTGGAACGAGAACATCAAATTGCCGAGCTCAAGAAAGGGATGGGCGGCCATCTCACCGGCGTTTTTCAACGCCTGGACAGCATTCGGTCCGAGGCCGACCAGCTTGAACACCAGATCAGAGAGGATGCCGAGGAGTGGCACCTAGGCAGCAGCACCCCGCCTGAGCTCAAAGAGCGCCAGCCGATACACCAACCAACTGCCAGCCAGGCTTCAGATAGCCCGCTAACGACGCCTCGCGACTATGCCGATGGCAAAAACGGCACGCTATCAGAGAATTTCGGCCTAAAAGATAGCGCCACGAACACGAACGCCCCTCAACCACCCCGCTATTAAGCCAGCGCTGCTTATTAAGCGAAGGGCGGGCAGCGATGAAGGCTGCCCGCCCCCTGTCGCATGGTCAGGCGGGGTTATCTATATCGACAAAGCGGTGCTCAATCCCGTGCTCAGCAGCCAACCACTCCCCCAGCGCCTGAACGCCGTAACGCTCGGTGGCATGATGCCCCGCGGCAATATAGTGAATGCCCAACTCGCGCGCCAGATGAGTCGTCCGCTCGGAAATCTCCCCTGATATAAAGGCCTGGGCACCGGCGTCATAAGCAGCCGTAATCATGTCCTGCGCCCCGCCTGTACACCACGCAATTCGCTCAATATCGTTGTCATTATCCGCCTCAATCACCAGCGGAGAACGATGCAACGTACCAGCTATCTGAACCGCCAGGGTGTGAATACGCTGTGCCTGAGGCAAGCGCCCCGACCAGAGAAATCCCTCGCCCAACTCACCGTCCAGACAGCCCTCCACTTTCCAGCCTAAACGTCTGGCAAGCTCTGCGTTGTTACCCATTTCACTGTGTGCATCAAGCGGCAAGTGATAGGCAAGCAAGTTAATCTCATGATCCATCAGTGTTTTGATGCGCTTATATTTCATGCCGGTAATCGCGACCGGTTCATTTTTCCAAAAATAGCCATGGTGAACCAAGACCATATCGGCCTGCCAAGCGACAGCTTCATCCAATAGCGCCTGGCAAGCAGTGACGCCCGTCATCACGCGACTCACCTGCTCGCGTCCGGCCACCTGCAAACCATTGATGGTAAAATCCTTAAATGTCGAAGCCCGCAACTGATGGTCGCAAGCGGCTACTATCTGATCGCGATGGGTCACAAAGACTCCTTTAATGATTCTCTGACTACCGTGAGGAACTAAGCTAGAAAGTGTTACCATCATGCCATAGTAAAACTCGCTTCGTGTTATCGCGAACCTCACATTTGATAAGACCACTACCCGCTGAGGAATTTTTGCATGCACCGCTTTGTGCTGCCTTATGTATGGCCTATTTTGACCGGGGTACTGCTCGCTGCCCTGCTTTTATTTGCATTTCCAGAGCACATACCCAATCCATTTAATAATGCGCCCGCACCTGCGCAGACACCCGCCTCGCCGCTAGTCACCGCAAGCGAGCAGGCAAGCAGCCGTCCGGCGCCCGAAGTTCGCCAGGCAGCGCCCCTTTCCCGCGACCAGGGCCCGGCCAGCTATTCACACGCGGTCAATCAGGCCGCCCCTGCGGTGGTTAACGTTTACTCGTCGCGCATTGTCGAGCGTGACCAGCACCCCTTGATGTCGGATCCTTTCTTCCAGCAATTTTTTAATGGCGATGACGCTACGACGCACCAGCGTATGCTCTCAAGCCTCGGGTCAGGGGTTATCATCAGCCACGATGGCTATGTATTGACCAACCATCACGTCATTAATGGCGCAGACGAGATCCAGGTCGCGCTACGCGATGGCCGCGAAACCCTTGCCGAAGTCATCGGCACCGACCCAGAAAGCGATTTGGCCGTTCTGCGTATCAATCTTGAAGACCTACCGGTTATTGAAATGGCTGACTCAGAAGATGTCGCCGTGGGTGATGTGGCACTGGCGATCGGTAATCCCTTTGGCGTTGGCCAAACCGTAACCATGGGCATTATTAGCGCCACGGGGCGAAGCCATTTAGGACTAAATGCCTACGAAGACTTTATTCAGACCGATGCGGCGATCAATCCCGGTAATTCCGGCGGCGCACTGGTCAACCCCGACGGGGCACTGGTGGGTATCAATACTGCGATATTTTCCCGCTCGGGCGGCTCTCAAGGTATCGGCTTTGCGATCCCCGCCAACCTTGCACACAGCATTTTAGATGAACTGGTAACTCAAGGTCGGGTTATTCGTGGCTGGCTGGGCATCGAAGCGCAGGCGCTATCCCGGGAACTGGCCGCCTCGTTTGGATTACGCACCCCTCAAGGGGTTATTGTGGCAGGCGTCGTCAGTGGCGGCCCGGCAGATAAAGCAGGCCTTCAGCCCGGCGATATTTTGCTGTCGGTTGACGGAAAAACCGTTCTGGATGCCCGCGCCACCATGAGCAACATTGCCTCCATCGAACCCGGTACATCGTTACCGCTCACCATAGTACGTAGCGGCGAGCGGATAGACGTAACGCTTGAAGTGGGCGAACGCCCGATTATCAATGATGCGCCGGCAGGCGAGCGACCCAGTGACTCCTGAGGCTCGCCTGACGCAAATACCTCAGCTATGGATAGCTCAGTTGCGGATACGGTACTCAGCTGACCGCGCATGTGCGGTCAGCGACTCTCCACGCGCCAAAACAGAGGCAACCTTGCCAAGCTCTGAAGCGCCTTCACTTGAACAGTGAATAATCGAAGAGCGCTTCTGAAAGTCGTAGACACCCAGAGGCGATGAGAAGCGCGCTGTGCCCGACGTGGGCAGAACATGGTTAGGACCTGCACAGTAATCGCCGAGCGCCTCTGCCGTGTAGCGCCCCATAAAGATGGCACCCGCATGACGAACCTCGCCCAACCATGTATCGGGCGCTTCGACAGAAAGCTCCAAGTGCTCTGGCGCAATACGGTTAATCATGGCAATCGCGTCGGCTTTATCCTGGCAAAGAATCAGCGCGCCGCGGCGGCTCAATGACTCACGCACAATGCCTTCGCGATCCAGAGTAGGCAGCAGGCGCTCAATGGAGGCCGCTACCGCATCCAGATGCGCGCTATCCCAGCTCACCAGAATTGCCTGAGCATCCTCGTCATGCTCTGCCTGAGAAAACAGATCCATCGCCAGCCAGTCAGGATCGGTTTGCCCGTCGGACACCACCAGAATTTCTGAAGGTCCCGCGATCATATCGATGCCCACTTGCCCGAATACCGCGCGCTTTGCCGTGGCAACATAAATATTGCCGGGGCCTACAATCTTGTCCACTCTCGGCACGGTCTCGGTACCGTATGCCATCGCGGCGATAGCCTGGGCGCCGCCGATGGTGAAGACATAGTCAACACCTGCCAGGTGAGCGGCCGCCAAAACCAGCTCGTTCACAACACCATCCGGCGTAGGCACCACCATGACGATTTCACGAACGCCAGCCACGTGCGCCGGGATCGCATTCATCAATACAGACGATGGATAGGCAGCCTTGCCACCCGGCACGTAGATACCCGCCCGATCAAGCGCGGTTACCTGCTGGCCAAGCACGGTGCCGTCGGCTTCCTCATACTGCCAGGACGTGGGTTTTTGGCGTTCGTGATAAAGCCTTATACGCTCAGCGGCGCTGGCAAGCGCATCGCGTTGCTCAGCAGGCAGGTTATCGAAGGCCTGTTTTAGCTGCTCGGGCTTTAAGCGCAGCTCTTCCATCCCTTCAACCGATAGCCGGTCAAAGCGATTGGTCGCCTCAATCACTGCGGCGTCGCCACGTTGCTTAACATCGCTCAAAATTTCATCAACACGTGACTGAACCGCCGAATCCGAGACGCCCTCCCAATCCAGGAGCGCCCCCAGGTGCTGATCAAACGTGGCATCAAGCGTTGAGAGCCGGGATATAGTAGCCGTACTGGCTGAAGACATAGTGCTCATAAACTCTCCCGGATCATTCAGTTGCGAGGGCCTGGCGCTTTTTAACTGCGCTATCCAAGCGTGCCAACAGTGGCTTGATACGCTCGTGCTTCATGGTCATGGCGGCCTTATTAACCACCAAGCGCGTACTGATATGGGCAATCAGCTCACGCGGCTCCATGCCATTGGCACGCAGCGTATTGCCGGTATCCACAATATCCACGATTTCATCGGCCAAGTTCATCAAAGGCGCCAGCTCCATCGCACCGTAAAGCTTGATGACTTCGGCCTGAATACCCTGCTCGGCATAGTAACGTCGGGCAATATCGACAAACTTGGTCGCAACGCGTCGGCGCGCAAGCGCTGGCTGCTGTCCGGTAACGCCCGCCGTCATCAGCTTGCAGCGGGCAATTTCCAAATCCAACGGCTCATACAGGCCTTCGGCGCCATGCTCCAGAAGAACGTCTTTACCCGCAATACCCAGGTCAGCAGCACCCAGCTGTACATAGGTAGGCACGTCGGTTGCCCGAATGACTACCAGCTTTACATCAGGCAGATTGGTGTCAAACAGCAGCTTACGACACTTGCCTAAATCTTCCGCTGGCGTAATACCTGCATCGGCGAGCAGTGGTAGCGTTTCATCCAAAATGCGCCCTTTGGAAAGGGCTAAAATTAGTTGCTTACTCATTGTATTGGCCAATGGTTAATAGCATGGCTTAGCCAGGAATACGGCGAATGCGTGCACCCAGCAGCTGCAATTTCTCTTCGATACACTCGTAGCCACGATCAATATGGTAGATACGGTCGACCAGCGTTTCGCCTTCCGCCATCATCGCCGCGATCACCAGAGAGGCTGAGGCGCGCAGATCAGTAGCCATCACGGGAGCACCGGAAAGCTTTTCTACGCCATTGATTAGCGCAGTGTTGCCTTCCAGTGTGATATCCGCCCCCATGCGGTTAAGCTCTTGCACGTGCATAAAGCGGTTTTCGAAGATGGTTTCCACCACCCGCGAGTGCCCAGTGGCCACCGCATTCATGGCAACGAACTGCGCCTGCATGTCGGTTGGGAAAGCCGGATAAGGCGCGGTGCGTATATTGACGGCTTTTGGCCGCTTGCCATGCATATCCAGAGCGATCCAATCATCACCGGTGGTGATCTCGGCACCCGCCTCCTCAAGCTTGGCAAGCACCGCATCGAGAATATCCGCTCGCGTACGCTTTACCTTTACTCGCCCGCCAGTCATGGCGGCAGCAACCAGGAAAGTACCGGTTTCGATGCGATCCGGCATCACGTCATGGTGGCAACCATGAAGCTTCTCGACACCTTCAATCACAATCGTATCAGTACCGTGACCACGGATATTGGCACCCATTTTGATCAGGCACTCAGCAAGGTCGACAATTTCCGGCTCGCGAGCAGCGTTCTCAAGAACGGTTTTGCCCTCGGCAAGCGTTGCCGCCATCAGCAGGTTTTCAGTCCCCGTGACCGTCACCGTATCGAAGAAGATCGTGGCGCCTTTTAAGCGACCATCAACACGAGCACGGATATACCCGCTCTCAACACGAATATCAGCACCCATGGCTTCAAGGCCACGAATATGCAGATCAACCGGACGCGAACCGATCGCGCAGCCGCCGGGCAGCGATACATCCGCCTCGCCAAAATGAGCAAGCAGCGGACCCAATACCAGAATAGAGGCGCGCATCTTCTTGACCAGCTCATAAGGCGCGTGGCAATGCGTCACTTGCGAGCCATCCAGCTGAATGCTGAGCTTTTCACCCATGACGGGCTCAACGCCCATGCGGCCCAATAGTTCAAGCGTGGTAGTGATATCCTGAAGATGCGGCAGGTTACCAATGACTACCGGGCCATCCGCCAAGAGGGTGGCACATAAAATAGGCAGCGCGGCATTTTTGGCACCGCTTACCCAGACTTCACCGTCGACCGATCCGTTGCCGGTAATAATTAACTTATCCATGCAGCCGCCGTTACTGGGCGTTTTCCGACGCAGTGGACCACTGCGTCGGAGTAAACGTCTTAATGCTAATGGCGTGCAGAGCGCCTGAAGCGATCTCATCACTGAGCGCTGCGTAAACCAATTGCTGACGCTTAACCGGAGAGAGACCTTCAAAGGCTTCACCAACCGCAATCACTTGGAAATTACAGCCTTCGCCCTGGATATGGAACTCACATCCGTCGACACGGGATTCAAGCAGCGCTTTTACCTCATTGGGTTGCATGAGACAGGAAACTCCTTCGGGTCAGTGTGAATAATGCTAATAGGGCAACATAATAAAGAAAAGCGACACGCTTGGCGATGCCAAGGGTGCCAACCCTAACGGGCGAGGGTCGGCGAATGAATCAATGCTTCAACTTCAGACAAAGCGGCTAAACGCTCAAGCGGTGCAGAAAGCATTACGCCGCTAACCGTGATCTCGCATGCCTGACAGGTGCGTAGCCACTCAAATAGCACGCTGACGACGGCACTACTGGCTTTTTGAACGCCGCTAAAATCAAGCGCCACTGCGTTTAACTCAGTAGCCTTTAGCCACTTGCTGCCAACGGCGGCAAGCTCAGCCGCCGTTGCCATACCGGCATCGCCGGCCACATATAGCGTGCCCTGCTCTACCTTAAGGCTTACCTGTGACTGTGACAGCAACAGCGTCACGCATCGCCCCCTTGCTCTAACTCGTCTACGCCAATTTCAGGCGCCCAGGCACGAATAACCGCGTCGTAATCACGATTGTTTTCGCGCATTGCCTGATCAAACTGGTTACGGAAGGTCAAGCCCAAGTTAATACCGTTGACGATCACGTTTACTACACGCCAGTCACCGCCTGAAAGGCGCAGGCTGTAGCTAACCGGATAAACCTGACCATTGGTGGCCACCACTTCCATATCCACGCTGGCCTGGTCTTCATAGCGTTGGCTGCGCTGATTATCCAGTACGCGCAGATCCTGATAATCAAAGGTCACCAAACCGCGCGTGTAAGTATCAATCAAGGTTTGACGGAAAACATCCGCAAAGCGGCTGCGCTGCTCAGGTGTCGCGTTACGAAAGTAGCTACCCATCACGCTTGCGCCGATGTAGCGAAAATCCGCCACATCTTCAAGGCTATCGTCAACCAGCGCTTCAAGCTCATCGATATTGCTTGCGTAGTAGTCTTTTTTGCCTTCGATCTCACCCATCAGCGCATCCACGTTTTCGCGAACCATCGCTTCAGGTGACTGTGATTGAGCCTGGGCCTGAAGCGGCAGTGCCAATGCCAGCACCATCAGAGCAACCAGCCAACGCATTAACGGCAGTGTCGTTTTTCGCATTACCTTCACCTCTTCTACTTAACGTTTAGTTACTAGCCATATTGGATACAAATTGCTGGATAAGTTCTTCTAGCACCAGCGCCGACTGCGTATCGCGTATGGTATCGCCATCTTCCAATACTGCCGGGTCACCGCCTACGCTTAAACCGATATACTGCTCGCCCAGTAAGCCAGCAGTGAGAATCGCCGCGGTGGTATCCTGGGACAGCTGGCCTTCCAGGTCATTATCCAAGCGTAGCGTGACATTGGCGTCATACCATTCAGTATCCAGATCAATCGACTCTACGCGCCCCACCGTAACGCCTGCCATGGTGACCCGGGCACGGGGCTTCAGCCCCCCGATATTGGCAAAGTTAGCTTCCAGACGGAACGTTTCAGAAGGGGCGGAAAGGCTTAAGCCACTTACACGCAGGCCCAGAAACACCAGCCCGACAATTCCCGCCAGCATAAACAGGCCGACACCAAACTCCATGGTTTTACTGCGCTTCATGAAATCACTCCACCCCTTAAAGACCGCCGAACATGACGGCGGTTAATACAAAATCAAGCCCCAGCACCGCAAGCGACGAATACACCACCGTGCGCGTGGTAGCGCGCGAAATACCTTCAGACGTAGGCACCAGATCATATCCCTGGAACACAGCGATCCAGGTGACCACCACAGCGAAAACCAAGCTCTTGATAATGCCGTTACCCACATCGCTGACAAAAGAGACGCTGGCCTGCATATTGCTCCAGTAAGAGCCTTCGAAGACGCCCAACCACTCCACCCCTACTAGATAGCCGCCCCAGATACCCACTACACCAAACCCTACGGTAAGAATCGGCAGCGCCACAAAGCCGGCCCAGAGCCTGGGTGCAATGACCCGGCGCAAAGGGTCTACCCCAATCATTTCCATGCTGGTCAGCTGCTCGGTTGCCTTCATCAAGCCGATTTCAGCGGTGAGTGCCGACCCTGCTCGCCCGGCGAACAGCAGTGCTGCGACCACCGGCGCCAGCTCGCGCAGCAGTGAAAGTGCCACCATTTGCCCCAGCGCCTGCTCAGCGCCAAAATCAACCAGAATAGTGTAGCCCTGCAGCGCCAGCACCATGCCGATAAATAGCCCCGAAACGAGGACAATGGCGAGCGAGAGCACACCGACAAAGTGCATCTGGCGAAGCCACAAATACCACCCTTCACGGGAGGGCACCCCCACCGCTGACTGGGCCAGAAACAGACCGGCACGGCCTAACGCCTCCATCACGTCGCACCCTTTTCGCCCTAATCTGGCGATCTGATCGACGCCTTGTTGAAATCTTGTGTGCATTACCCTGCCCTAGTCGCGGTAGCTTGACCGAGAATATCGCGATAAAGCGTCTCGGCGGGATAGTGAAACGGCACCGGCCCATCAGGCTCGCCATGTACAAACTGGCTGACACGCGGATCCTGGTTGGCATTGAGGGTGTGTGGCGTCCCTTCGGCAACCACCTGTCCGTCGGCCAAAAGATACAAGTAATCAGCAATGCTCAACGTTTCTTTAATATCGTGCGATACCACTACCGAAGTGAGCTCAAGCGCCTGATTAAGCCGTTTGATTAACTGCACAAGCACGCCCATTGAAATAGGGTCCTGGCCGACAAAAGGCTCATCATAAAGAATCAGCTCTGGGTCGAGGGCAATTGCCCGGGCAAGGGCGACGCGTCTTGCCATCCCTCCAGACAGCTCGGCAGGGGTAAGATGACGAGCACCGCGCAACCCAACGGCCTCAAGTTTGAGCAATACCAGATCACGGATCATGACATCCGTTAAATCAGTGTGTACGCGCAGCGGAAAAGCCACGTTTTCAAATACATCCAGGTCCGAAAACAGCGCGCCGCTTTGAAACAGCATTCCCATGCGCTTACGTAATGTAAATAGCGCCTTTCTTGATAGTCGGTGCACGTCCTGGCCATCAACTAGAATGCGCCCGCGTTCAGGCGTTAACTGTCCCCCTATCAACTTAAGCAGCGTGGTTTTGCCCGTGCCGCTAGGCCCCATGATCGCAGTTACTTTACCCTGAGGGATCACCATATTGATGCCGCGAAAAATCTCATGGCTCCCACGCGAGAAGTGCACGTCTTCAATTTCAATGAAGGGAACGTCTGTCATGGGTTGATTGACTCCCATTATCGCTGGTTCAGAGCGGGCCAGTAGTACTTCTGGCCTATTCTACAGTTTAAAAACAGTGTTTTCGAAATATTATCGAACATCGTATCTTAACTCTATTGGCACTAACAGACGAGTCTACGTTCCAATGCGACATAAAAACCCTTCAAGACGCTATGCTTATACGCAGTGACTAAATGTTATTCTTATGGGCTTGTCGCTGTATGTTTCATTCAGAACGTTTCAATCAAAACGAGATTTCCATGCCTCAACCCTCCTCTACCCTTAGCCTGCTGCGTGAAAGCGCTTTGCGCACGCTGCAAATTGAACAGGCCGCAATCGGCGGCCTTCAGGCCAAGCTTGATGAGAGCTTTGACCGTGCCTGTGAACTAATGCTGGCCTGTCAAGGCCGCGTAGTGGTGACCGGCATGGGCAAGTCAGGGCATATTGCCGGAAAGCTTGCCGCGACGCTTGCCAGTACGGGCACGCCGGCTTTTTTTGTTCACCCCGGCGAAGCCAGCCACGGTGACTTAGGCATGATTACACGTACCGACGTGGTACTGGCGCTTTCCAATTCCGGCGAAACTGCTGAGGTAACCGCGCTGCTTCCCTTACTGAAGCGTCTGGGCACACCGCTGATCAGCATGACCGGCAAGCCCAACTCAACGCTTGCCAAGCATGCCGATGCGCACCTGGATAGCGGCGTCGAGCGCGAGGCCTGCCCGCTTGACCTGGCACCGACAAGCTCTACCACGGCGGCGCTAGCACTAGGCGATGCCCTTGCCGTTGCTTTGCTTGAAGCCCGCGGCTTCACCGCCGATGATTTTGCGTTATCTCATCCAGGCGGCAGCTTAGGCAAACGGCTTTTATTGCGGGTTAAAGATCTCATGCATGATGGTATACGTTTGCCACAGGTAGCGCTTGGCAGCCCGCTGCGTGATGCACTGCTTGAAATTACCCGCCAGGGACTCGGTTTTACCTGCGTGGTGGATAGCGAAGGCCGCTTGGCAGGGGTTTATACCGATGGCGATTTACGTCGCACCCTCGATCAGTTTCACGACCTTCGTGAGGTGGTAGTAGACGATGTCATGACGCGGCCCGGCAAACGCATTAGCCCCGACATACTGGCCGCCGAAGCAGTACGCATTATGGAAGATAGCCGCATTACCGCTCTAGCCGTAGTCGATGATCAACAGCGGCCCATTGGCGCGCTGCATATGCATGATCTGCTTGCCAGCGGCGTTATTTAATTATTTTTCTGACAAGGATTCCTTTATGGCCCTCCCCACCACCCTGCTTGATCGGCTTCGCCATGTGCGCCTGCTTGCCCTGGATGTTGATGGTGTTCTCACCGATGGTCGCCTCTACTTCCAGACCGACGGCGTTGAGATCAAAGCATTCCATACCCAGGATGGGCATGGTTTGAAACTGCTTAAACGCGTGGGCATTCACGTGGCCCTTATTACCGGCCGCGATTCCCCCATGGTAAGCCTGCGCGCATCGGCGCTGGGAATAGCCCATGTGCATCAGGGCTGCGAGGATAAGCTCACTACGCTGAAAGAGCTTTGCCAACAGTTGAATCTGGATCTCAGCCAGGTCGCCTACTGCGGTGATGATTTGCCCGACCTTGCTCCGATCAAGCGCTCCGGTATAGGCATTACGGTTCCCAATGCACCAGATTATATGCATACGCATGCCGACTGGATTACTGATCGCCTAGGTGGCCACGGCGCCGTACGTGAAATCTGCGATACGCTACTCGAAGCGCAGGGCCACTGGGACGCTGTACTCGATACCTATTTACCCGGGCGCTCATAATGTTTAGCCGGATTAAAAGACGCGCCTGGCTCGCAGGCTTGGTCATTGCTTTAGGGGGTCTGCTGGTATGGCTGGATCCGCGCGGCCCACAAGACCAGTCAGTTGATCCGGCGGCCCAGGCCGAAGAGCCTGGCCACGTGCTGGAAAATGCCGAGATCACCCTGTTTGGCGAGTCGGGGCGCATTCAGCAGTCGCTGGCCGCCCCGCTGCTGGTATATATACCCCAAAGCACCATGGCCCAAGCGACGCAGCCTGAAGCCACTCTGTTTGACAGCGACAACCGTGAGTGGCTCGCCAATGCCAACGAAGGCGAGCTTAATACGGATACTCAGGAACTGACGCTGTCTGGCGAGGCTCGGCTTATCGCCCCGTCAGAAGGCTGGCAGCTAGATACGGACTTATTGCGCTATGATGGCCTGACGCGACACGCCTGGAGCGAGACGCCAGCGTTACTGCAACAGCCGCCCCAGCGCATGAGTGCATCACGTATGGACGTCTGGCTTGATGATAGCCAGGTCCGGTTAACCGATAACGTACGCGGGCACCATCCTCCCGTGACACAAACTCCTTAGGAGTCGCTATGAAAGCTTTTATTCGCACTGCGCTTTTTGCGCTTGCGGTGCCGCTATCGGCGGCGGCCCAGACAAGCCAAGCCCCGGTTGAAGTAGAGGCCGACCGTCTAGACCTCGACCAGCGTGCGGGCACGGCCGTATATTCAGGCAACGTCAATATTCGTCAGGGTAATATGCAATTACGCGGCGATCGCGTTGAAATTTTCCGTAACGATGCGGGTGAGCTTTCCCGTGCGATTGCAACGGGTGACCGCGCCTACCTGCGTAACCAGCTGGAAGACCAGGATACGCCGATGGAAGGCTGGGGCAAACGGGTGATTTATCACGTCTCTGAACGGCGCGTCGAGCTGATTGACCAGGCCGAATTGACTCAGGCGGGCGACAAGTTCACCGGAGGTCGCCTGGAATACTTTATTGATCGCGAAGTAGTGCAGGCACGCTCAGATGTGAGCGGCAGTGAGCCGCAGCGTATTCGTATGACACTTCAGCCAGCGCAATAGGAGTGGCCGATGGCTACTGTGGAATCACCACCAATCAAGACCCTCTACGCCAATCATTTGGCCAAAAGCTACAAGCGTCGCCGTGTGGTCAAGGATATTAGCCTGGAGATAGCCCAAGGCAGCGTTGTGGGCCTTCTAGGCCCTAACGGTGCGGGCAAGACCACCTCGTTTTACATGATTGTGGGCCTGGTGAAGTCTGACGCGGGCACCGTAAGTATCGACGAGCTTGATTTGACCCGCGCCCCCATGCACGAACGTGCCATGGCAGGCATTGGCTATCTCCCCCAGGAAGCCTCTATTTTCCGCAAACTGTCGGTGGCGGATAATATTATGGCGATCCTGGAAACCCGCAAAGATCTAGATAGCGCTGGCCGCGAGCAACGCCTCGAAGCGCTGCTTGAAGATTTCCATATTACGCATATCCGCGACAACCTGGGCATGAGCCTTTCGGGTGGCGAGCGGCGCCGGGTCGAGATTGCCCGCTCACTGGCCACAGAGCCTGCCTTCATACTGCTGGATGAGCCGTTTGCCGGGGTCGACCCCATCTCCGTCGGCGAAATTAAAAGTATCATTCGTGCCTTGAAGCAGCGCCATATCGGCGTGTTAATTACTGACCATAACGTGCGCGAAACGCTGGATATCTGCGATATTGCTTACATTGTGGGCGATGGTCATATCATCGCGGGCGGCAGCCCAGAGACTATTCTCAATAACCAGAAGGTCAGAGAAGTTTACCTGGGTGCTGATTTCCGTCTTTAAATTTATGTTCACTGCTAAACAGGGATCTGCAGCAGAATTATTATCAATGGCATGCTTATTGCACTTGCACATAAACATGACTCGCACTAGGGTAAAGCTTTCCGAGTAACGAGTGGTTCTCAGATGGTCATGAAAGCTTCTCTCCAATTGCGTATCGGTACGCAGCTGACCATGACACCTCAGCTGCAGCAGGCCATTGCCCTGCTCCAGTTATCCACATTGGATCTGCGTCAGGAAATTCAGCAGGCGCTGGATGCCAATCCGATGCTGGAACAGGAAGATGAATTCGGTGAGCAGGCAGCCGTTGAAACGCAGGAAGCGGAGTGGGCGGAAAGCATACCCAATGAACTCTCCGTTGATAGCGACTGGTCCGACACCTATCAGGATGTAGGCAGCTCAGGCAGCAGCACTGAGGGACCTGACTTTGAGCGCCAGGCAGCGGGACAAAGCCTGCACGGTCATTTGCTTTGGCAGCTCGCCATGACCGACTTCAGCGCACGTGAACAGCAGATTGCAGAAAGCTTGATCGACGCGCTGGATGCCAACGGCTACCTGACGCAGCCCTTAAACGATATTCGCGACGGGTTGCGCGCTCAAAATATCGAAGCGCTTAGCCAGCGCGAGATGGAAACCATTCTGATGCGTTTGCAGCAGTTTGAGCCGACCGGCGTTTTTGCCCGCGACCTGCGCGAATGCCTGATGCTTCAACTGGCTACCCTGCCCGATGACACTCCCCTGCTTGTCCCGGCGCGCCGTCTGGTACGCCAGTTTCTGGAAGCACTCGGCAAAAATGACATTCGGCTACTCAAGCGCCGCCTAGGGCTGGACGATGAGCAGCTAGACGATGTGATTGGCCTGATCCGCAGCCTGGACCCACGCCCCGGTAGCGCTTACGGGGTGACCGATGATAGCTATATCACGCCTGACCTGGTGGTACGCCACGATCATGAAGGCTGGCACCTGGAGCTTAACCCTGAAGCTCTGCCTCGCCTGCGCATCCAGCCCGACTACGCCAGCTTGATCAAGCGTGCCGACAAGAGCCAGGATAACCAGTTTTTAAAAGAGCACTTGCAAGAAGCACGCTGGTTAATCAAAAGCCTCTCCAGCCGCAACGATACACTGCTGCGCGTAGGGCGCGAAATCATCACCCGTCAAATCGGCTTTTTAGAGCAAGGTGAAGAGGCCATGAAGCCTTTGATTCTTGCGGATATTGCAGAAGCCGTGGAAATGCATGAATCCACCATTTCACGTGTGACAACGCAGAAATATATTCATACCCCACGGGGTGTCTTTGAGCTTAAATACTTTTTCTCAAGCCAGATCAGCGGTCAAGACGGGGGCGACAGCCACTCAAGCACGGCGATTCGCGCCCGGCTCAAGAAGCTGATCCAGGACGAACCCCCTGGCAAACCGCTCTCAGACAGCCGTTTGGTCACGCTGCTTGAAGAGGGAGGTATTACGGTGGCACGGCGTACTGTGGCCAAATACCGCGAGTCATTGGGCATTCCATCCTCCAGTGAACGCCGTCGCTTAAGGTAGGCTTTTAGGAGGTCTTGAGACAGTTTTGTACAAGAGAAACAGCAAAACTCGCGACAAGGGCTTTGCAACACCGTAAAAAGGGTTACAATCGAAATACAGTCCGATGGATAAGGAGTACGTCAATGCAAGTAAACATCACTGGTCATCACGTAGAACTGACTGACGCCTTGCGTGACTATGTTAATGAAAAGCTTGAACGCGTCGAACGCCATTACGACAATATCACCACGGTACAAGTAACCTTATCCATTGAGAAGGAGCGCCAGCAGGCGGCATGCACCCTTCATGCAGCAGGCGCCGACCTGCATGCCGATGCGGAAGATGTCGATATGTATGCAGCCATCGACGCATTAGCCGATAAAATCGATCGTCAACTCGTTAAGCATAAGGAAAAAGCACAAGCTCGCGCCCAAGGCGCAGGCGTGCGTTAACTCAATGACGTTGGAAACTATCCTCCCCCCGGAGCGCGTGCTTTACGATGTGCCTGGGGGCAGCAAAAAAAGGGTGCTGGAGTTTTTCAGCACCTTTATCGCTCAAAACACACCTAGCCTGGACAGCCAAGAAGTGTTCAGCCGACTGATTGGTCGCGAACGACTTGGAAGCACGGGGATCGGCAACGGCGTTGCCATTCCCCATGCACGTAGCCCTCACTGCGCTACGCCCATCGCAGGTTTTCTAAAGCTATCAGAGCCCGTTGATTTTGACGCTATAGACGGTGATCCGGTTGATCTCGTATTTGTGCTGCTGGTACCTGAAGAGGCCGATGATACACATCTGTCGCTCTTGGGCCAGGTAGCCACCATTATGAACGATGCCAGCACACGCCAAGCGTTACGAAAAACCAATAGCCAGCGTGAGTTGTTTGATTTGCTTATGAGTAAAATTCGTGAGCAGACAGCAACGTAGCCTGTAGAGCGTTTGGCATCTCTTCTCGCTTTCACATCCATGCTTTTACCAAAGCACGCAAAGAGAGCCATTATGCAACTGGTGATCATTAGCGGCCGCTCAGGGTCCGGTAAATCTATCGCTTTACAGGCGTTGGAAGATATTGGCTACTATGCCATCGACAACCTGCCTGCAATGTTGCTTGGCTCGCTGGTAGATGAACTTTGCGAAGAAGGCGGGCGTACGCACCTAGCAGTGAGTATTGATGCGCGCAATTTGCCTACGGCGCTGGAAAGATTGCCAACGCTGCTTGATGAGCTGCGTCAGCGCCCCATTGACTGCCAGGTCATCTATCTGACCACCGATGCGCGTATTTTGCTTGAGCGCTACTCTGCCACACGGCGACGCCACCCATTAACGCGTGATAGCCATATGACGCTTGAAGAGGCGATCACCAAAGAGGAAGAGACGCTTAATGAGATACGCGACTTAGCCGATCTTAGGATAGACACCTCACGTTTATCGGTACACGATTTGCGCCGGCGCATAGCCGATCAGGTCGCCCACCAGCACAAAGACCAGCTAACGCTTACCTTTGAATCGTTTGGCTACAAGCACGGCGTGCCCATGGATGCAGATTTGGTGTTTGACGTGCGCTGCCTGCCCAATCCCTACTGGGACCCAACGCTACGTCAGTACACAGGACGTGACGCAACGATTATTGCGTTTCTGCGCGGCTATCCGATTGTCGAAGATATGAGCAACGACATTCAGGCTTTGCTAGAACGTTGGCTGCCAGCTTATCAGAATAGTCAGCGTAGCTATATGACCGTGGCCATCGGCTGTACTGGCGGGCAGCACCGCTCCGTGTATATCGCCGAGCAGCTGGCCCAAAAGCTTGCGCCGTTAATAGGCGAAGTACAGTTGCGCCATCGCGAGCTTGGCCTGCAATATACGTTAAGCGGCACGCAAGCAGAGCCGCTTGATAAAGCTTCATTGGCAGAGCAGGCGCCTAGCGCTCAGTAAACGCATACTGCATACATCATTAATGACACCACTCGGAGAAAGGGAACCAGGGTGCCAGAAAGAACGCTAACACTTACCAATCAACGTGGCCTACATGCCCGCGCAGCAACCAAACTGGTCAAGTGCGGTCAGCAATATTCCGCCAGAATTCACGTGTACAAACAGCAGCAAATGGCTGACGCTGCCAATATCATGTCGCTTTTGATGTTAGCCGCACCTTGCGGCACCGAACTGCGTATTCACGCGGAAGGTGACGACGCCGAACACGCGCTTGAAGCCATACAAGCCCTGTTCGACGCCCGCTTTGACGAAGACCAGTAGCGCTTAGCTACCCGCCACCGTCATCGCATCAATCAGCCAACTACCCGTATGAACACTACCACGCGTATCAGTATCGCTGCCGATACCGACCAATCCTGAGAACATGCGCTCCAGGTTTCCGGCAATGGTGAACTCTTCAATTGGATACTGAACTTCACCATTCTCGACCCAGAAACCTGCCGCCCCGCGGGAATAGTCGCCGGTCACCCCGTTGACGCCCTGCCCCATCAGTTCGGTTACCCAGATACCCCGCCCCATTTCCTTGAGCAGCGCTTCGCGTGTTTTCAAGGGCGCGTCAAGGCGCACATTGCGTGCACCGCCCGCATTCCCGGTGGTCTGCATGCCCAGGCGACGAGCGCTGTAGGATGAGAGCATGTAGCTTGCGATGCTCCCCTGATCGATAAAGCGATTGTTGCGCGTTTGAACGCCTTCACCATCAAACGGCGTACTGGCCGTGGCTCCAACTTCCATGGGTCGCTCTTCAAGACTGAACCACTCGGGAAAAAGCGGTGTCCCCAGACGATCGCACAGGAAAGAGGACTGACGATACAGCGCGCCGCCAGCCAAGGCGCTGAGCAGATGACCGATTAACCCTGCAGATAGCGAAGGATCAAACAGGACTGGAAATGTACCCGTGGGGGGTAACTGGGCGCCTAACCGGCGTAGCGTGCGCGCAGCCGCCTCTCGGCCAACCTCAGCAGGGTCACGTAAATGCAGAGGGTTACGCGCAGAGGTATAGTCGTAATCGCGCTGCATGCCGCTCTCATCCTGCGCGATCAACATGCAGGAAAGTGAATGACTGCTGCCTTTCTGGGTGCCTAAAAAGCCGTGACTATTGGCATAGACCCGAACACCTTCGCCACTGGAGAGCGAAGCGCCCTCTGACTGGCTAATACCGTCAACATCGCGACCCGCCTGCTCACAGGCAAGCGCAATCTCAATAGCCTGTTCGGTGGTCAGCGCCCACGGATAATGCACTTTCAGATCCGGAAGCTCAGTGGCCATCTGGTCAGCATCTGCAAGCCCAGCGACCGGGTCTTCACCGGTGTAACGGGCAATCGCCAATGCCTTTTCAACCACGGCCTGAATAGAGGCGCTGCTTGCATCGCTTGAAGACGCACTTCCTTTACGCTTACCCACATAAAGCGTTACCGCAATGCCTTGGTCGCGGGAAAGTTCAACGGTTTCCACCTCACCCAAGCGCACGCTGACACCCGTGCCCTGATCGACGCTTGCGCCAACCTCGGCGGCATCTGCGCCCAGTCGTTTGGCCAGGGCCAGCGCTTCTTCTGCACGTGCTGTCAGAAGTGCCTGCTGCGAGGATGCATCAAATGCCTGTGCCATATGGCCTCCTTTTTCGTACGAATTGCATCGCCGAATCAATGTTATGGTCGCAGCCTGATATAATGCTGCCAACGAATCTTGTCTGTGAGTTTAATTATGCCGAAACTACGCCCCGAGCCCTTTGATACTCAAGAGCCCGAAGAGCGGCCGAGCAAATCGCAACTCAAACGCGAAATGCATGCGCTTCAAGCGCTTGGCGAAACCTTAATCGCCATGAAGCCCGCCGAGCGTGCTCGTTTTCCTCTCTCTGACGATATGCTCAGGGCCATTGAAGAGACCTCGCGTATCCGCTCCCACGAAGGGCGTCGTCGTCATATGCAGTACGTCGGCAAGCTCATTCGTAAAGAGGACCTGGTCGCGATTCAAGGAGTATTTGACTCAATCGAGCAGGAAAAAGAGCAGCGTGATCATGCTTTTCACCGCCTTGAAAAGTGGCGGGACCGGCTGGTTGAAGAAGGCGATCCTGCCGTTGACCTGTTCATGGCGGAATACCCCGACGCCGATCGCCAGGCGCTACGTCAATTAATCCGTAATGCCCAGCGCGAACGTGACCAGGGCAAACCGCCCACCAGCTCGCGTAAACTGTTTAAACATCTACGCGAGACGCTGGCGCTTTAACGCCCTAAGCTTCAACCCCGTTAAGAAGACTGCGTACCGCCAACGGTCAGCTCATCTAATTTTAGCGTGGGCTGACCTACGCCTACCGGTACGCCCTGCCCTTCTTTACCGCACACGCCAATACCGGTATCCAGTGCCATATCATGGCCAATCATGGAAACGCGGCCCATCGCCTCGGGGCCATTGCCTATCAGCGTGGCACCTTTTACCGGCACGGTGATACGCCCGTCTTCGATTAAATAGGCTTCACTGGCGGAGAACACGAATTTACCCGACGTGATATCCACCTGGCCGCCACCAAAACTGACGGCGTAGATCCCGCGCTTGACGCTTTTGATAATATCTTCAGGCTCATCCTGGCCTGCCAGCATGACCGTATTGGTCATACGCGGCATGGGTAAATGCGCAAACGACTCACGGCGCGCATTACCGGTTGGCGCCATATTCATCAGCCGTGCATTCAGCTTGTCCTGCATATAGCCGGTCAGAATACCGTCTTCGATCAGCGGGGTGTTTTGGCCCGGTGTGCCTTCGTCATCAATGCTTAACGAGCCGCGCCCGTCGACAATGGTAGCGTCATCCACCACGGTGACGCCTTTAGCCGCCACACGCTGCCCCATACGCCCGGAAAACGCCGAGCTGCCTTTACGGTTGAAGTCACCTTCAAGGCCATGGCCCACAGCCTCATGCAGCAAAATACCCGGCCAGCCCGACGCCAGCACCACAGGCATTTGCCCGGCGGGCGCGTCAACGGCCTCAAGATTCACCAGCGCCTGGCGTACGGCCTCTTTAGCGTAACGCTCAGCGACACCTTCATCGCGCAGGCGCGACATCGAGTAGCGTCCACCACCGCCTGAGCCGCCCCGCTCTCGACGGCCATTTTTCACCGCAATCACGCTCACGTTAAAACGCACTAGCGGGCGAATATCAGCCGCCAACGTGCCGTCACTGGCGCGCACCATGACCACTTCGTAAGTACCCGAAAGCGACGCACTAACCTGCGTAACGCTTGGGTCTGCTGCGCGCGCCGCGCGATCGGCGTCTTTTAGCATGGCAACCTTTTCTTCAGCGGTTAGCCCCGCCAAAGGGTCCACGCCCGCATAAAAAGATGCTGCGGCAACAGGCTTTACTACCTGCCCAGGCAAACGCTTGCCGCTACGCACAATACCTGACGCCGTACGTCCGGTATCGATCAGCGCATCGGCCGTAATTTGGTTGGAGTAGGCAAAGCCGGTTTTTTCGCCTGCCAGCGCACGCACGCCGACACCACCATCAATGTTATAACTCGCTTCTTTGACTTCGCCGTCCTCTAATACCCAGCCTTCCGTCCAGGTACGCTGAAAGTACAGATCAGCATAATCCACACCCGCACCCATGGCGTATTCAAGGCCTTTATCAAGGCCATCAAGGTCGAGACCACCCGGCGTGAGCAGAATGGAAACAGCGGACTCTATATCGCTCTTAATTGCGGTCATTGGGGGCCTTCTAAAGTAACCTGCGGCGAAGCCCAGGGGCCTCGCACGCGATAATGAATGGTCGTCGCTCGATCCAGCGCATCACCAAATAGCTGGTCGGCAATAAATAATGCGCCACCCACCACAGGAGCACCCACTGCGATAGCGGCAATTGGCAAGCTCTGTGTCACTGGTAGTACAACGCCCAGGCGTTGGTCGAGCTCGCGATGAAGTAGGTTAACGTTGCCCGTTAAGGTTAAGTTGGCGGCAGGCGCGTCAATTTGCAATGGCTCGCTCAAGGAAAGCTGACCATTCGCTACATTCGCCGAGCCATGAACTCTATCAAAAGCAGTGCCCTGGCCGGTTACGTCAGAAAAATCCAGGCGTAAGCGGCGAAAAATATTATCCAAGTTTAGCAGACCAACGAGCCGCACCGGGGCGGACTCCAGGGTCATAAAGCGGCCATCTTGAAGATCAGCATCAATCTCACCCTGGGCCTGACTTAAATCAAACTGCCACGGCGCCCCCGCCCAAGAAAGGTTGGCGTTTGCATCAGTGCGCCGGCTGCGCAAGGCAACGGGCTGATCCAGCCGCTCTAGTGCTGTACCTATATCGCCACCCTGAAGTGAAATATTAGCGCGGGTACGACTAGTGGAAACATCACCCTCCCAGTAGAGTTCACCACGGGCGGAAAGTTGCCCGAGCGTCAGCCCAACCGGCGTCAGCGAGAATCGATCATCATCGGTGTGCCAGTAAGCCGATAAAGGCCCAAACCGGCTCGCGCCCATACTTATTTCTGCAAGCCTGAGTCGGCCATCGGGCACTTGGGCAAGCCAATCGGGAATAGCTGCCGGTGTGGCTTTGTGGGTTTCTACTTCCTGCATCCAGGATTCAGGGGAAGACGCGCCATCTTCCTCGGAGGATTCTGCCAAATTAAACAGTGGATCCAGCGCCAACTGCTCAATAGTGATATCCAGCGGGTATTGGGAGGCGGCGTCATAATGAACCCGCCCCGCGATCAACTCACCGTCAAGCGCTGCATTGATAGCTCCGTTGTGGACATCACCGGTTAACGCCACCGCCCCCACACAGGTCTGCTGATACACCAGACAGGCGGTTTCCAGATCAACCTTAAGTGGAGGATGATCGTTCATTGAGCCTGCTGATACGCTTTGCTCACCGGCCAACAGCGGGGCTATGGCCTGCTGCCAAGCCTTAGGATCAATGCGGGGAATACTTGCCTGTAAATCTACGCCTAGCTGTGAAGGCCATTCAGGCGGGCTAACATCCGCCTCCGCCAGACGCAGACTGGCAGACAATCCGCCGTGCTGGTGTAAGCGCAGATGGGCAATATCAGCCAGGCGGCTTTCCACACGCCCGCTTTCAAAATCAGCGTTGAGCATCCAGGGCCAAGGCTGCCCCGCCGCTTTAGCAAATGGCGCAGGTAGCTCACTGGTAACCCCCGCCAGCTGACTTTCCAGCGTTAAACGTGGCGTTGGTTCAAGCGACACGTTGCCCTGCCACTGGATCGCGCCACTAAATAACTGCGTCCCCTGCTCGGCAGGAATCCCCGCCAATGGGAACAGTGGTGCAAGCGGGGTTTGGCCGCGCAAGGCGATGCCGTGGCGCTGGGTATGCAGCTCAGCATTAATGTCACCACCGAGTAACTTTCCGCCCACATCGCCTATCAAAGCCATGCTCTCACCGTGCTGCTGCCAGGTTAACTGGCCACGCAGGGCCTGAAGGGCCAGATTAAGCGGCGTATACACAATACGAGTTAAGGCCGGCGTGGCATTGATCTCAAGCTGGAGTGCTTCAGGCGTCGAGAGGGGTAGCGACAAGGCTAAATCACCCTCCACCTCACCTTCCACCTGAAGATCGTTGAGGATATCCAGGTCAATATCGGGCATCGACTGTAGAAATGCTTTCAATGACGCCCCATCGCTCTGCAAATTCCCCGATACGTTGAGCGTTTCATCCTCCATGATCAGCTCGCCTTGAGAAGCCGTGACCCCATGGCTTTGCGCATGGTCTATCTGGGCTTCAAGCACCTGGTTTTGCCACTTCAAGCGTCCCTGCACCTCATCAAGACGCGGCCAGCCCGGGGCGATGGGCAGATGCCCCTCAATAACGTTCAGAGCAAGCGTTGCAGATATATCATCAGCACTTACGCCCTCACCAAGCGGCAGGCTAAGTTTGAGCGAGCCATTGGGCACCTTGCCACCGATATCGTTAAGCAGCCAGGTGCGCAGCTCTTCATCAAAAGCATTAAGCGGCAGCCATTGCGCCAGCGGACGATCCAAGGCGTTCACATTGGCAAAATCGATATCTAAGCCAAACTGGCCCGAATTCTCACTGGCGATTAAACCAAATCCACCGCTTACCTGGGCGCCATCCCAATTCACGTTGAGCTGACGCCCACTTATCATAGTTCTGGGACCGTCGTAGACCCACTCCACCACGCCTTCTGCGTTTTGTAGCTGCATGGGAGCGATAAACAGATCGGGGAAATACAGGCTAGTTTGGCCAGCGCTATCAAACGTGACGCGCCCACGCAAATCTCGTGCCTGCACCCAGGCGTCCACAGGCCCACCACCGGGCGCCTGCTGCCAGGGCGATACTTCCACATTGGTTAATGCTGCATCAACACCCCAGCGTCCTTCATTCTGGCCCAGGCGCAGGCCCTGCACCTGACCTTGGGGAGCCAGCGTCTGCAAGACACGCGTTACCGATTCGGGAAGAAAAACGTAATCGCGCCATGCCGTCAATGAGGCAAGCTCGAATGCGCTGGTACGCAGCTCCCACTGGCCGGGCTGGTGGGCAAGATACCAATAGTGCGGCAAAGCAGGCCCTTCGGTGACGCCTTCCGGCTGCGCCCACTCAACGTTTTGCGCATTGCCTCTCAGCCACGCCTCTCCGCCATCGCCATCGCGCTGCCACTCGCCATGCGCCTGGATATTTTTTAATACGGCGTATTGAATATCCTGACGCAGAACCAGCTGAGGAACATCGACAGCCAGCCGCGCCTCCTGAAGTCGCCCTTCATACCAGCGGCCCCATAGACGAGCATCGCCGCCCATTTGCTCTAGAAAAGGCACATGATCGGGGCGAAACATTTCCGCCAATACCAGAAGCTGATCAAACTGCGCTTCCAGCGAGAGCGTGGCAGAAAAATCATCGATACCACGTTTGCCCGGCTGCATCTCTGCCAGCAGTTGCACTGCCGGGGTTGATGGTGCTTGTTCCTGGTCGGCAGAAAGAATATCCACCGTGCCCTGCAAGCTGGTCCCTTGCGAATTGCCCGTCAAGAGTAGCGTTGGGGCTTCCAGCATAACGCGGTCGTGCTGGCCGTGGAGCACAACACGGGTATCGTCGATCCAGATACGCTGGCGCAACAGCCACTCTGTCAGGCCATCAATGGTGGCTAAGTCAACCTCTGGTTCAGGGGCTATATCAAGGGGTAAGCGAGCCGGTTCTGGCCATTGCCACTGATGCTCAAGCCCTTGATAAAGGTGAAATTCGGTTTGATGAAGCCTGATATCACTGAAGATGGGTAGGAAATTGCATAGCGAAGCCACTATATCCAAGCGTAGTTCGGCTTGCTGCAGTGAAAACAGTGACTGCCCGCTGGGCGTTTCAGCCTCAAAGCCTTCAAGCTTAAGAATCAGGTCATTACGGGCCATGGACACAACAAGATTCTCTATGTGCACCGGTACGCCAATCTTGGCTTCAAGCCAGCTTTCAAGGTGCGGCGTCAAGGCATCCGCCTGACTAACCGCAAGCCTAAAAAGCAGCAATACAACCGCAAGAACGCCCAGACCCCAGGCGAGCAGAAGTAAGCTCCAACGCGTCAGAGAACGGTTCTTCATACAATTACATCAACACAATATCGTACTGCTCTTGTGAATAATGCTGCTCCACCTGAAAGCGAATGGTTTTGTTGATAAACGTTTCCAGATCAGCGACGGCTGCTGACTCTTCATCGAGCAAGCGATCAACAACCGGCTGAGACGCCAATACCATATAGGTTTCTGGACTATAGGCCCGCTCTTCACGCAGGATTTCACGGAAAATTTCGTAGCATATCGTTTCGGGCGTTTTTAACGTACCGCGCCCGCTACACGTCGGACATGCCTCACATAGCGTCTGCTCAAGGCTTTCGCGGGTGCGCTTGCGGGTTAACTGCACCAGGCCTAATTCTGTCACCCCAGTACACTTGGTTTTGGCGTGGTCGCGCTCCAAGGCTTTTTCAAGCACGCGCAGCACCTGCCGCTGGTGCTCCACTTCTATCATATCGATAAAGTCGATAATGATAATGCCACCTAAATTGCGCAGGCGAAGCTGACGGGCAATGGCGGTGGCTGCTTCCAGATTGGTCTTGAAAATAGTCTCTTCAAGATTGCGATGCCCAACATAACCGCCCGTATTGACATCAATCGTGGTCATCGCCTCGGTGGGGTCAATAACCAGATAACCGCCCGATTTAAGCTGTACCTTACGCCCCAAGGCCTTCTGAATTTCATCTTCAACGCTATACAGATCAAAGATAGGCCGCTCACCAGGATAGTACTCAATTCTATCCACGGCATCGGGCATAAACTCTTCGGCAAACTCGACTAACTTGACGAAGTTTTCCCGGGAATCAATACGCACTTTCTCGATATCATCGCGCATTACATCGCGCAAGGTGCGCATAAATAGCGGCAAATCGTCATAAATAACGCTGGATGGCGCTGCGGTAATTTTGCGCTCGGCGACTTTTCGCCAGATGCGCAGCAAAAAATGCATATCGCCTGCCAGCTCTTCATCACCCACACCTTCTGCCGCCGTGCGCACAATAAAACCGCCGGTGACTTCCAGCGTTTGCTCGGCAATACCACTATCTAGTAGCGCCTTGAGGCGCTCGCGCTCCCGCTCATCCTCTATACGCTGAGAAACGCCGTGATGGGGGGAGTCCGGCATATACACCAGATAGCGTGAAGGGATCGATAAATGCGTGGTAAGCCGCGCCCCTTTTGTACCGATAGGGTCTTTGGTTACCTGTACCACCAGCGCCTGCCCCTCGTGCAATAGCTGGCCTATGGTTTGCTGCTCGTCGCTTGGCGTGCCGGAAGGCATAACCTCATGGGCATGAATAAACGCCGCTCGCTCCAGGCCAATATCAACAAAGGCAGCCTGCATTCCAGGCAATACACGAACCACCCTGCCTTTGTAGATATTGCCTACTATCCCACGCCGCCTTGAGCGCTCAATAAGCGCCTCTTGTAAAACGCCGTTTTCAACAAGCGCAACGCGGGTTTCCATTGGCGTTAAATTGATGAGGACTTCACCACTCATGCAAAATTCCTTCTCGGTTCACGTATTTCACGCCCGTCTATAGGCAATGAGACGACGACTAGGTGTGCGAGTAATAATGCCCCATCCAAATAGGCACCCCCTGCTGATTTAGCAATTGCGCCGTTTCATAAAGCGGCAAACCAACCACTGCTGAGTGGCTACCCTTAATTTCTTCCACAAAAATCGCGGCCAGTCCCTGTATAGCATACCCGCCTGCTTTATCTGCCGGCTCACCGGTTTGCCAATAGTCGGCGATTTCCCGAGTGGTGATCTCACGCATTCGCACGTGTGTGGTGACGCAGCGGCAAAGCACGCCCTTAGGGCCGGTAACGGCAACCGCGGTAAGCACCTCATGCCATCGACCGGAAAGGCGCGCAAGCATAGCGGCGGCGTCATCTGCATCCACAGGTTTGCCTAACAGTACGCCATCCACCACAACCGCGGTATCTGAACCTAACGTAGGTAGTGAGCTCAGCGGCGCCGACGCTTCGGCTTTAGCAACGGCTAGACGCTCGACATAATTCTTGGCAGACTCACCCGGTTTGGGCGTCTCGTCCACATGGCTGGGTAGAATACTGACAGTGACGCCAATTGAGGCCAGCAGATCGCGCCGCCGGGGTGAGGCAGACGCCAAACACAGCATAGGTGATGAGGTAGTATCCAGCGCAGCCATGCTCAAGGCCCCAGTAAGCGTCGTTCCAACGCTTTAAACATAGTGGCTAACCACGGCCATAGAAATGCACTGATTAATGACGGTATTAAAAAGGATAGGTGTATCGAGAACTCACCGGTCAACGTACGCAGCCACTGTTCGACCAGCTGTACCAAGCCGAGCAGTACCAGTACGAGAACTGACTGCTGAACCAGCGAGTAGGCACGAAAACGTGGATATACCAGGGCGCATAGAAAGGCTAGCAGCGACAAAATCAGAGCATGCTGACCAAGCGATGTGCCCTCAATCAAGTCCAGAAGCACCCCGAGTATGAATCCGTGAAAAACACCTACCCGATCAGGCGCACGCATACACCAATAGATCAGCATTAAGCCGATCCATTCAGGGCGATATACTTGCCATCCTTCGGCGAGCGGCATCACTTGCAGGCAAAGCGCCAGAACAAGGCTAAACCACACGACTATCAGCGGCACTACAGGAACACGCGCCATTAGCGATCCTCCTGAGCGTCGTCTGGCTCAATCGGGGCAAGCCGCTGGGCTGCGTGTATGGCATCGGCTGAGATATCCATGGACTCATCCCAAATGGGGTCGTCGACGTCTTCACGCGGCGGTGGGAATAACAGCAGAAAATGGCGGGCACGCTGCAACTGCGCCGTTGGCTCAGCGGTAACCCGGGCAAACGGCTGCCCGGGGTCGTGATAAACCTCAGTGACTCTCGCAACGGGATACCCCGGCGGAAAACGCCCTGCCAGCCCCGACGTGGTTAACAGGTCGCCTTCGCGAATATCGGCTGTATCAGGCACATGGAGTACATTAACGCTGCCGTAGCGCCCGGCTCCCTGCACAATAAAGCGCAAGCCATTACGGTTAATTTGAACCGGAAGCGCATGGCTTGCATCGGCCAATAACAGTACCCGGCTGGAGTACGCCGACACTGCAGTTACTTGCCCGACAAGGCCAGACGCATCGATGACCGGCTGCCCTACGTACGCCCCATTACGATGCCCACGATCGATCACCATTTGATGACTAAACGGGTCGTTATCCAACGATAGTAGTTCAGCGGTAATATACGGAATACGACGCCGCTCGCCGGCTTTAAGCAATTGGCGCAGCTCGGTATTTTCAGCCGTCAAATTAGCTAGTCGCTGACCTCGGTGAGATAGCGTCAGAATTTGTTCGCGCAGCCGACGATTTTCATCGACCAAAGCCTGCTGATCAGACAGCGCAAGCGCGCCCCAATTCAACAAGTCGCTAGGCACGCTAACAACCCATTGAACAGGCGCAACAACCATCGTCATTTGAGCGCGCACGTCTTCCATACGTGTAAAACGATGGTCGGCAAACATCAAGATGCTTGCCGCCAACACGCAAAAAAACAGCCGGTAGCCCGGCAGCGGCCCGTGTGAAAATAGCGGTTTAATAGGCAATCCCCCGCGATAAACCGCTAAACGTTAGTCGCTCGACAGCAGCTCAAAGGTATGCTGATCGATCATTTCAAGCGCTTTACCGCCACCACGCGCAACACAGGTAAGCGGATCTTCTGCCACAATCACCGGCAAACCGGTTTCTTCAGCAATCAGCTTATCCAGATCACGCAGCAGTGCACCGCCACCTGTAAGCACTAAACCGCGCTCAGCAATATCGGAGGCAAGCTCGGGAGGAGACTGCTCAAGCGCGCTTTTAACGGCGGCCACAATCGAGCCAAGCGTTTCCTGCAGCGCCTCTAAAATTTCATGGGAGTTCAGCGTAAAGCTACGCGGGATCCCTTCTGCTAAATTGCGGCCGCGTACGTCGATTTCACGCAGTTCGCCACCGGGATAGGCGCAGCCAATCTCTTCCTTGATTCGCTCAGCCGTGGCTTCGCCAATCAAACTGCCGTAGTGGCGTCGCACATACGCGGTGATCGCCTCATCGAAACGGTCACCGCCTACGCGGATCGATTCTGAATAGACCACGCCATTGAGCGAAATAATGGCAATTTCAGTGGTACCACCACCAATATCCACCACCATGGAACCCTGCGCTTCCTCAACCGGCAGGCCAGCGCCTATGGCGGCAGCCATAGGCTCTTCGATAAGAAACACTTCGCGGGCGCCAGCCCCTTCAGCCGATTCTCGGATCGCGCGACGCTCAACCTGCGTAGACATACACGGCACGCAAACTAATACGCGCGGGCTAGGCGTCAGAAAGGTACTCTGGTGCACTTTGCGAATAAAATGCTGAAGCATCTGCTCGGTGACGGTAAAGTCGGCGATAACACCGTCTTTCATTGGCCGGATGGCGGTAATATTGCCAGGCGTACGTCCCAACATACGCTTCGCGTCAGCACCTACCGATGCAACGCTACGCATATTGCCAGACTGGCGAATGGCGACTACGGACGGTTCATCGAGAACGATGCCACGACCGCGTACATAAATCAGTGTGTTGGCCGTACCCAAGTCGATCGACAGATCGCTGGAAAACAGCCCCCTCAAACGTTTGAACATGGATGTTGTTACCTAGTGCAGACCGGGAACCTGTGCGGATGCAAACGGTATCACCGCAACCCCCCGGCAGCAAGCACGAGTCGCGCTGAACACTGCCCGTGAAGGCCAAGATGTGGTACCTTTTGCGGCTATTTTCCACGTCTGTTACAGAAGACGATTTTTTCGATGACAGACTGTATACCGCACAAAGCGGAATACGTTCCATCACGTTTTAGCGAGGACTTTTCGATCATGGCGCTTGAAGAATCTCATGTGCGCCGGGCCGCACACCTGGCCCGACTCGCCGTCAGCGATGACCAAGCCACCGGTTTTGTCGACGATCTAAGCCGCATTCTGGACATGGTAGACCAACTTCAAAGCATTGATACAGAAGGCGTTTCTCCACTCTCTCACCCGCTGGACGCAACTCAGCGCCTGCGTGCGGACGAAGTCACAGAAACCAACCAGCGCGATGCGTTTCAACGCTGTGCGCCAGCCGTGGAAAACGGCTTGTATCTGGTTCCTCGTGTTGTTGAATAAGCAAGTCCCGGGCTTTCCAGGCGCAGTTTCAACACTTCTCTTTCGTTCTCGAACGGAGCTTTCGGGTCATGCATGATAAAACTTTAACGCAACTCGCCACCGCCTTAAAAAGTGGTGAGTTTTCCAGTCGCGAGCTGACCTCGCACTATTTACAAAAAATTGAGAAGGCCGACGGCACGCTCAATAGCTTTATTACCGTGACCGGCGAACAGGCACTCAATCAAGCAGAAGAAGCCGATAAAGCGCGCGCCGCGGGTAACGCGGGGCTGCTTACCGGCATTCCGCTGGCGCTCAAGGATATTTTTTGTACCCGCGATGTAAAAACCAGCTGCGGCTCCAAAATGCTGGATAATTTTATCGCTCCTTACGATGCCACGGTCGTTGAAAAGCTTAACGCGGCGGGCACGATCAGCTTGGGTAAAACCAATATGGATGAGTTCGCGATGGGCTCTTCCAATGAAAACAGCCATTACGGCGCGGTTAAAAATCCCTGGGATTTAACCGCGGTGCCGGGAGGCAGCTCAGGCGGAAGTGCCGCGGCGGTAGCCGCAGGCCTTGTACCGGCCGCCATGGGTACCGATACCGGCGGTTCGATCCGTCAGCCGGCGGCGTTTTGCGGCATTACCGGCTTGAAGCCCACCTATGGGCGCGTTTCGCGCTATGGCATCATTGCCTACGCTTCAAGCCTGGACCAGGCTGGCCCAATGGCACGCAGTGCCGAAGACTGCGCCCACCTGATGAACGTGATTGCCGGGCACGACGTGCGCGACTCCACCAGCGTTGCCCGCGGCGTACCGGACTATACCGAAACGCTGAACGCCCCCCTCTCAGGCCTTAAAATTGGCCTGCCGAAAGAGTATTTTGGCGACGGGTTAGACCCCGAAGTAGAAAAAGCCGTACGCGATGCGGTGAAAGTCTATGAATCATTAGGCGCAACGGTGCGCGAAGTGAGCTTGCCGCATACCCACTATGCGATTCCGGCCTACTACGTTATCGCCCCGGCGGAAGCCTCCTCCAACCTGTCGCGTTACGACGGCGTGCGCTTTGGCCACCGCTGTAAAGACCCCGTCGACCTGATCGATCTTTACAAGCGCAGCCGCGCGGAAGGCTTTGGTGAAGAGGTCAAGCGGCGGATTCTGATTGGCACCCATACCCTGTCAGAGGGCTTCTTTGACGCTTACTACACCAAAGCGCAAAAAGTACGCCGCCTTATTCGCCAGGACTTCCTCGACGTTTTTGAAGACGTTGATGTGCTCATGGGCCCGGCCTCGCCAACCCCGGCATTTGACCTGGGCGCCAAAAAAGACCCAGTTTCGATGTACCTGCAGGATATCTACACCATCGCTGTGAACCTGGCGGGTATTCCCGGCATCAGCGTTCCAGCAGGCTTTGCAGGTGGCCGCCCCATAGGTCTACAGATTCTGGGCACACATTTTGCCGAAGCGCAGCTTTTAAACGTGGCGCATCAGTATCAGCAAGCGACTGACTGGCACCTTCAACTTCCTGCTTTCGCCGAGGAGAACGCCTAATGCAATGGGAAACCGTAATTGGGCTTGAAGTCCACGTTCAGCTCGCGACCCGCTCCAAGATTTTTTCCGGCGCCTCAACCGCGTTTGGCGCTGAGCCCAACACCCAGGCGTGCGCGGTTGATCTGGGGCTTCCCGGAACACTGCCGGTACTCAACGAGCAGGCCGTGGCCATGGCCGTTCAGTTTGGATTGGCGGTACATGCCGATATCGCCGAAGTCTCGGTGTTTGATCGTAAAAACTACTTTTACGCTGACCTGCCCAAGGGCTATCAGACCAGCCAGATGTACCACCCCATCGTCGGCCCGGGTGACGTGGATATCACCCTGGATGACGACACCACCAAGCGTATCCGCATCCACCACGCCCACCTAGAAGAGGATGCCGGCAAGTCGCTGCATGAAGACTTCCTGGGCATGACTGGTATTGATTTGAACCGTGCTGGTACGCCGCTTCTGGAAATCGTCTCCGAGCCGGACATGCGCAGCGCCAAGGAAGCGGTGGCGTATCTCAAGGCGATCCATGCCATCGTGACCTATCTGGGCATTTCCGATGGCAACATGGCCGAAGGCTCCATGCGCTGCGACGTCAACGTCTCGGTACGCCCCAAGGGGCAGGAAGCCTTCGGCACGCGGGCCGAGATCAAGAACGTCAACTCGTTCCGCTTTGTCGAGCGTGCGATCGCGTTTGAAGTAGAGCGCCAGATTGAGCTGATTGAAGACGGCGGCACGGTGGTTCAGGAAACCCGCCTGTTTGATCCTGAGCGCGACGAAACTCGCAGCATGCGTACCAAAGAGGAAGCTAACGACTATCGCTACTTCCCCTGCCCGGACCTGCTTCCCGTCGTGCTCGATGAAGCCTATCTGGATCACTTGCGCAGCCAGCTGCCTGAATTGCCCGCCGACAAGCGCGAGCGCTTCCAAAGTGAACTGGGCCTGTCGGCTTACGATGCCGCCGTGCTATCGGCCAGTCGGGAAATGGCTGAGTTCTTCGAGGAAGTGCATCACGTGTGTGGTGATGCCAAGCAGGCCGCCAACTGGGTGCAGGGCGAGCTTTCCGGCGCGCTCAATCGTGAGAATCTGAGTATCAATAACAGCCCGATCTCGGCGCGCCAGCTGGGCGACCTGCTAAGCCGGGTGATTGACGGCACGATCAACGGCAAAGCCGCCAAGCAGGTCTTCCAAGCACTGTGGAACGGCCAGGGCGAAAATGCCGATGCGATCATCGAAGCCAAAGGCCTCAAGCAGGTCACGGACACCGGCGCGATTGAAGCCATGATCGACCAGGTGATCACCGAAAGCCCGGCCCAGGTGGCCCAGTATCGTGATGCCGAGCCTGAGAAACGCGGCAAGATGATCGGCTACTTTGTGGGTCAGGTGATGAAAGCCTCACGCGGCACGGCAAACCCGCAGCAGGTTAACGGCGTGCTGATAGCGAAGCTTGACGCTCTCCTGTAAGCCTATCGCTATTGTGTTCGCGTAATAAAACGGGCTGCCTTCATTCAGGCAGCCCGTTTTAGTCAGTGTCGCACTATAGTTGCCAGAAAATGCTAAGCCAGTTGGCTGGGTGACGTATAGCGCTTTAGCTGCGCGCAGCCCGCCGCCCAAACGTCCGCCTCTAACTCAGCAATACCCGCAGTGGCGAAGCCCAACCCCTGCCCAAACCTGCCGTCTACCAGAAGCTCCGTCAGGTTGCCTACCAGCGGCATATGGCTCACCAACATGGTAAGCGCGCTTTCCGGCTGGCTTAACAGCCAATCACATACCTCGGCCGGGTCGTCCTCGGGCGTGATAAAGTCCAACGTATTGAGCGGGCAACCCAATGCATCAGCAATAATGCCCGCCGTTTGCTGGGCGCGCGCATAGGGGCTTGCGTAAAGAATGGGCAAGGCAAGCTCTCCTTTTGCCCTACGCGTCATAAGCCAACGCGCCATGCGAGCGGCCTCATTTTCACCCTGCGGCGTCAGTACCCGCTGGCTATCAGGAAAACCTGGCGCGGCCTCCCCGTGGCGCATAATCAATAAGCTACTCATGCCAGCCTCGGTTATCCAGATGCGCCTGCTGCACGGCCTCACGGGGCAGAATGAACTCCACGTCGCTGCTCTGCTCGCCCATCATGAGAGTACGCGCCATATCCTGCGCAGGAACACCGTCGAACAAGACATGATAAAGCCCTTCGGCAAGCGGCATATAGACGTCTAGCTCTTTCGCCTTGGCGCAAACCAGCTTAACCGTATTGACGCCTTCAGCTACCTGGCCCAGGGCAGCGATAGCCTCTTCCAGACTGCGCCCTTCTCCCATGGCATAGCCCACGCGGTAGTTACGCGAAAGATTGGATGAGCAGGTAACAATCAAATCGCCGACTCCCGCCAAACCCAAAAAGGTCATAGGATTGGCGCCTTCGGCGACGGCGAAGCGGCTCATTTCCGCCAATGCCCGGGTCATCAGCATGCTGCGAGTGTTTTCGCCCATGCCCAATGCTGCGGCCATGCCGGCGGCAATCGCATAAATATTTTTAAGCGCCCCACCAAGCTCGACGCCATGGCGGTCATCACTGGCATACACGCGAAAATAGCGGCAGCCCAGCGCCTGCTGTACCCGGGTACGGGTAAGCGCATCGGCGCTGGCAATCACCGTGGCGGTTAGCTGCTTATCGGCAATTTCAGACGCCAGATTAGGCCCGGCGATCACCCCGATATGGGGAAAACCTGTCTCCTCGGTTAGCACCTGACTCATGAGCAAAAAGCTGTCCTGCTCAATGCCTTTAGTGGTGCTTACAAGAATTTGTTGCGCCGTGAGCCATGGCTTTGCAGCCTGGACCACGCTGCGAAATGCTTTTGAGGGGATCGCAATCAATACCAGCTCAGCGTTTTCTAACGCCGAGCGCAAATCGGTTGTGGCCTGCACTGCAGGGTTAATCGCGTAGTGCGGCAAATAGCGGCCATTGCGATGCTCCTGATTAATTTGCGCCACGAGCGCTTCATCGCGCATCCATTGACGCACATGGGCACCGTTATCCGCCGCGATGCTTGCCAAGGCAGTGCCAAAACTGCCCCCACCCAGCACCGCGACCTTGATTTGCTGCTCAGCCATAAGGATGTCCTAAAGTCTCGTGAAAGCGTACTCGCTATTTTACCAAAACTAACAGCCTATTTTCTTAACACAAACGGCCCGTCTGGGAATCCAAACGGGCCGTTATTTTCCAAACGCGTCGTGTTAAGCAGTCAATACGCTGTTCAGGCGCTTAACGTAAGCGGCAGGGTCATCTAAATGACCGCCTTCGGCAATAATCGCCTGATCCAGCAGAATATGCGCCAGCTGACCAAACAGATCACCTTCCGAGCTTTCAAGGCGGGCGACCAGCGGGTGCTCCGGGTTAAGCTCCAAGATGGGCTTCACTTCAGGCAGCGGCTGCCCAGCGGCTTCCATGATGCGACGCATTTGGTAACCCATCTCATGCTCAGGCAGTACCACACAGGCAGGCGAGTCGGTTAAACGGTGCGTGACTTTGACTTCCTGCACACCGTCGCTCAGCGCTTCTTTTACCCGTTTGACCAGGTCTTCCTTGGCCTTGGCGGTCTCTTCCTGCGCTTTTTTCTCGGCTTCATCTTCCACGTCGCCAAGATCCAGCTCGCCTTTGGCCACATCTGCAAAGGATTTACCGTCAAACTCGGTCAGGTGGCTCATCAGCCACTCATCAATACGGTCAGACAGCAGCAGTACTTCGATGCCTTTCTTACGGAAGATTTCCAGGTGCGGGCTGTTCTTCGCAGCATTGAAGCTATCCGCCACCACGTAGTAAATCTTCTTCTGGCCTTCTTTCATCCGCTCGACGTAGTCAGCGAGCGATTGCTCCTGGGCCGACGTATCGGTATGGGTGGACGCAAAGCGCAGCAGGCCGGCGACTTTCTCGCGGTTGGCGGCGTCTTCACCCGGGCCTTCTTTCAACACGCTACCAAACGTGTTCCAGAACGTCTGATACTGCTCGCTCTCCTTAGACAGTTTTTTAAGCATATCCAGCGCACGTTTGGTAAGCGCCCCTTTGATCTTGTCGACCTTGGGATCCTGCTGGAGAAGCTCGCGAGAGACGTTGAGCGACAGGTCGCGCGTATCCAGCACGCCTTTGATAAAGCGCAGGTAAAGCGGCAGGAACTGTTCAGCGTCGTCCATGATAAACACGCGCTGGACATAAAGCTTGACGCCACGGGCGCCATCACGCTCGTACATATCAAACGGCGCACGGCCCGGCACGTACAGTAGGCTGGTGTACTCAAGCTTGCCTTCTACCTTGTTATGGCTCCAGGTAAGCGGGTCGCTAAAGTCGTGGGCAACGTGCTTGTAAAATGCCTTGTACTCGTCATCAGAAACCTCGCTCTTGGGGCGCGCCCAGAGTGCGGTGGCTTCGTTAACGGTTTCCCAGGTGGTCACTTCGCTGCCTTCGATGTCGTTGCCTTCATCGTCTTTGGCAGTTTCAGTCTTGGGCATGCGCACCGGCACTTCAATATGATCAGAGTACTTGCGCACCAGGCTTTGCAAACGATAGTCGTCGGCAAACTCTTTGGCGTCGTCTTTCAGGTGAAGAATAATTTCGGTGCCGTGAACTTCACGCTCAATATCGGCAACGGTGAATTCGCCTTCACCCTTGGAGCGCCACTCAACGCCTTCTGATGCGTCGGTACCAGCTTTACGGGTACGCACGGCGACTTCATCAGCGACGATGAAGCCTGAGTAGAAGCCAACACCAAACTGTCCGATAAGCTTGGCATCTTTTTGTTGCTCGCCGGACATCTGCTTGAGAAACTCCGCCGTGCCGGAGCGCGCAATCGTACCCAGGTTAGCGATGACGTCTTCGCGGTTCATGCCAATGCCGTTATCACGCAGCGTCACGGTATTGGCTTCGCGATCATGCTCGATTTCAATGCGCAGCTCGCTATCGCCTTCGTACAGCGCATCGTTATCCAGCGCGGCGTAGCGTAATTTATCGCAGGCATCCGCGGCGTTAGAGATAAGCTCGCGTAAGAAAATCTCCCGGTTTGAATACAGGGAGTGAATCATCAGGTTGAGAAGTTGCTTAACTTCCGTCTGGAAGCCTAACGTCTCTTCGTGAGTCGCCGTTGTCATGCGCTTAGCCCTCATCAATCACGTTTGTTTAGTGTTCCTGCCTGCCGTGAGACAGGAACGAAAAATCTGTGAAGTGAATATGGGGATAAGCAGAGCGATTTCAAGAAGGTGAGTGTTGAGAAGTCGCAATATCGATATCACCGTCTTTCCAGGCACGGTAATCCGCCAAGCGTTGATCGATACGATTAAGCAGCCAGCCGACAATCAAGACATCGTCAACCAGGCCTATGAATACGAGAAAATCTGGGATTAAATCGAACGGCATTGCAAGATAGGCAAGCGCGAGCGCCATCATACCAAACGCAGACCAGGGGATGGGACGAAAGCGGCCACTGACCACATCACGCGTCATGGGAATAAACAGCTTTAAGGCTCGCCCAATACGCTTTACCGCCCAAACTCGGGACTTAAGTCGACGAAATCACCACCAAGTGGATAATCGGGCCATCGTAATTGAATCCTCCAAGTGTCACGATTGTCTGAACAATTTTTATCCATTTAGTTCACTATAGCGGCTGTTAACCCGTTAGCGATCAAGAGAGAGTGTCATGCAGGCATCGTCATTCAAATCCCCTTTTCGCACCCTTTGCGCGGCTCTACTGGTGGGCATACCCACGGCGTCCTGGGCCGCATCCGACAGCGCGATGCGCGATGCGCTGGAAGCGGCTCGGCAAGAGCAATGGAGCCGCGTCGATGAGCGCGCCATTGAAGGCCATATCCTGAATGGCTATGTCGAGTATCACCGGCTGCGCAATCGGCTACCCAACGTCTCGCCCGCTCAGGTGCAAGGCTTTATCGACCAGCATAACGACTCGCCGCTTTCTGAGTGGCTGCGCGGTCAGGCTATTGCGAAGTACGGGAATGCCGGGCGCTATAGTGACCTGATGAGCGTTGCCGATGGTGAGCCCGCGGGCACAGCTCGTCAGTGCTACTACTATACGGCCCTGCTGGATTCTCAGCCGCAACAGGCAGCCACCGCAGGGCTTGCGCTATGGCTTGAAGGCAAATCGCAACCCGATGCGTGCGACCCGCTGTTTAATCGCCTGCGTGCCAACGGCACTATTGATTCAACGGCTATCTGGGAACGTAAAATGCTTGCCTGGCAGTCTGGTGAAGGCCGCTTGTCAGCCTATTTAAACGGGCAGCTTAATAGCCAATGGCAAACCGCTATCGACACCGCCGATAACGTTGATGCCAACATTCGAGCCGTCGCATCGGCGCCCGCCTGCCTGGGCCCTGAGTGTGCGGCCACGGCGAGTTTTTACAAAGCCGCCATGCAGCGCTTTACTCGGGACGATACGCCCGCAGCGCTCAACGCCTGGCAAACCATGGCCCAGGGGTTGAACCTGCTTCCCAGCGACCAGCAGGTCATTGAAGAAGAGCTTGCGTTTTATGCTCTGGTGCGCGAAGTGCCCGGCACCTTAGGCTGGGTGGATAGCGTGCTCCCCTCCCTGGAAAGCGAGCGCGTTCTGGAACTTCGTGTGCGTCGCGCCCTGGCCGCACGCCAGTGGCAGGACGTACTGCACTGGATAGCCGAAATGCCGGCAAGCCAGCAGGAAAATAGCCGCTGGCAGTACTGGCTGGCGCGTGCCAATGAGCAGCTGGGCAATCAGGACGCGGCGATGGCCCGCTACCGCCAGGCCGCCACCGATCGAAGCTTTTTTGGCTTTGCAGCGGCCGAAAAACTCGGCCAGCCTTACCAGTTGAATCTTGAACGCAATCATTTCGACGAAGCCTCGCGCGAGCATACCGCACGGCTTCCCGTAGTACAGCGCACCGAAGCCTTACTGCGTATTGGTGAAGATGGCTTGGCTAATAGCGAGTGGTTGTTTGCAGTGCAAAACGGCTCTCCTCAGCAGGCGCGCGCACTGGCTGATTATGCCGCACATCAACAGTGGCATGCGCGCTTGGTGCAGACCACTATTGCAGGCGGCATGTGGGACGCCCTTGATTGGCGCTTCCCTGAGGCTTATCGGGATAGCTTTTTACACTGGGGCCGCCAAACCGGCGTTGACCCTTACCTGCTGATGGCGATTACCCGTCGGGAAAGCGCATACAACCCTGAGGCCTTGTCCCCCGCTGGCGCACGCGGCCTAATGCAGCTCATGCCGGGTACCGCAAGCCTGGTAAGCCGCCAGCTGGGTATCAATGACCCTGGCCCGTACGGCGTTCTGGATCCAGAGCTTAATATTCGCTTAGGCAGCACCTACCTGCGCGATAAGCTGAACCGCTACCAAGGCAACCGATTAGCCGCTGCCGCCGCTTATAACGCGGGCCCAGGGCGCGTGGACCAGTGGCTGGGCAACGGCATGGAATCGTTTGATTTATTTGTCGACAGCATTCCTTTCCGGGAAACGCGTGACTATGTGCAGGCAGTGCTCAGCTACCGGGTGATTTTTGAAAGCCTGGCCAATGGCGGCAACAGCGAAGGCGTTACACTACTCAATGAAAACGAACAGCAGGTACGTTACGACCGAGCACTGCTAGCCCGCCGCTAGCACATCGATTGAAAGCACAAGAATTGAAAGCACATGGTTTGAAAATACAGGGTTTAAAAGTACATGGCTTGAAGCGCCCGGCTAGACCGGGCGCTGCTCCAGCGCCAGGCGCACCCCAAACGCAATCAGCACGGCCCCCGTGGCGGCATTTAGCGTCTGTGCAAAGCGCACACTGGCAAGCCATCGGCTGGCACCTCCCACCATAAACACCACGCCAATTTGCCAGATATTGGCAATCACAAAGTGCACACCTGCCAACCACAGCGATTTGATTAGTGCCGGGTCGCCTGGAGCGATAAACTGCGGCAAAAAAGCCATATAGAAAATGACGGTTTTGGGGTTAAGCACATTGGAGAGCACGCCCTCTTTAATCGGCTGCCAGGGCGAAACAGACGCTGCGGCCCCCATGGCGCCCTTAACCGGCAAGGGCTGCCCGCGTCGAGCGGCCATGAGGCTTGTGATACCCAGCCATACCAGATAGCCCGCCCCCGCAAGCTTCAGCACATGAAACGCCCAGGCCGATTGCAGCAGAATCAGAGAAATGCCCAGCGCCGAAATCGTCGCGTGGACAAATAGCCCACAGCAGATCGCAATACTCGTGGCCACGCCGTCGCGAATTCCTCCCCGTGCGGTATTGCGGATGACAAGCAAGGTGTCCACTCCAGGGGTAATTGATAGCAGCGTAATAGCAATCAAAAAAGGCACAAACTGCGAATCCAACAGGCTTACTGGCGACATACAGGCGCACTCGATAAGGAATAAAGAAACGTTAGATCGTCACTGGACGACCCGTTTTTTTGCATCTACATTGATTTTGGCGGGCAGACAGCATTTCTATCCGTCTAATTATAAGCACGTTAAGGAAACGACAATGGCAACTGGTACAGTCAAGTGGTTCAACGATACAAAAGGTTATGGCTTCATCTCTCCTGATGATGGCAGCGACGACCTTTTTGCCCACTTCTCAGAAATTCAGGCTGAAGGCTTCAAGACCCTGCAGGATGGTCAGAAAGTCAGCTTTGAGGTAACTCAGGGTAAAAAAGGCCTTCAGGCGTCTAACATTCGCCTTGCCTAAAAGCAGCCGAATGTAGCAAGGCCCGCCTAGGCGGGCCTTTTTGTACGTGCTTACCTACTGACTAATTAGTCTGATTAGTCGTTTCTGTTTCTGTTGCGTCTGCGTCTGCGTCTGCGTCTGCGTCTGCGTCTGCGTCTGCGTCTGCGTCTGCGTCTGCGTCTGCGTCTGCGTCTTCACTCAGAATAGCGCCTCGGCTACGACTATCATCATGTTCACGTTCAATTTCTTTGAACTGCTCTTCAAGACGTTTCTGAGCTTCCTCAAAACGCCGCTCAGTGTCTTCAATCAGGGCGTCAACATCGGTCGCTTCCAGGTTATCTTCCAGCCGTGGGTTTTCCGGCAGGCTGCTTTCCACTTCCCAATCGGTTGAGAACGTATCTTCATCAAAAGCATCCGGCTCAACCGCCTGCTGCTCTACTTCTTCAAACTGCTCGTTCAATCGACGCTGAGCTTCCTCGAAACGCTGCTCGGTCTCCTCAATCATCTGATCCACATCGGAACGGGTCGCTTCCCCAGGCATCGCGCCGCCCTCTTCCAATACATCATCGGGGTCGGCTGCCAACGTATCCTCATTTGCCTCTACTTCTTGCAGGGACTCATCAGCGCTAACGGGGTCTTCTTGGGTATCGCTGCGAAGCGCTTCGGCTCGCTCAAGCTCCTCTGCAGCCTGACGAGACTCAATATCATCTTCTACCTCATCAGGGCTTGGCATCTCGGCGGCATTCTCAGCTGCTGCAGGCGCCTCTTCCTCTTGCACGACCTCGTCATCAGAAACCGACGAGGGCTCATCAAGCGTCACGCTGGACTCTTCTTGAGAATCGCCACATGCGCTAAGTAACAGTGCTAATGCGGCAAGCGCAGGCAGCCATAAACGATTTGTCATTAAATCCCTCTCCTTAAAAACTTTTAAAGGGCGGCAAGATCAGTGCCGAATCAGTGTCGATCGTTTGCCGATAATAGCGGGCAGTCCTCAGGCAATAATACGCGCAGAGCCAAGGGGACTACCTCAGCGCAAAAACGATCGTAGTGGCACGCCTCGCCATCCAGTGTTAACGGCCAGGCAGGATCCTCACGTCGCGTAGTGACGGTAAACTGGCTAGTTGTAAAATAACGCACGTACTCACCTTCAGCCGGAAAGTTCTGTAGTTCGTTAATCAGCGTCGGTAGCTCTGTCACGGAGCTGAAGTCTTTCACCAGCAGTACGTCCAAACGACCATCATCAAGCTTGGCACGCGGGGCAAGCACTTGCCCACCGCCTGATTGCCGGCCGTTACCCAGGGCCAATAAAAGCAGCGAAGCATCCTGCTCTTTGTCACCCCAGTGCAAGGTTCCGCAGTAGCTGCGATGCCGCCAGGCTTTAAGCGCTCCCATTAAAGAGTAGGCGCCCCCGCCCAGCATACGCTTGAGCGTTTTCGGCGTCGTCGACGTTATCTCCGCACCAAACCCGCCGGTCGTCATATTGACGTAATACTGGGTGACACTTTTGTCATTCGCTGCAGCCGTTACCCGAACAATATCGATCGGATAGGACGTTAAATTTCTGGCCGCCGCCAAGGCAGGGCCAGGCTCTAAAGGAAGACCCGTGGAGGTTGCAAAGTCGTTGGCACTGCCTAACGGAACGATCCCCAGTGCAGGCCGCTTGTCATGAGGAACGCGCATCAGCCCGTTCACCACTTCATTGACAGTACCATCGCCACCACAGGCAATAACATGGGTGATACCCATGTCGGCGGCCTGCTCGGCAAAAAGGGCTGCATCGCCGCCCTCCCAGGTAGAGCGAACGGTAATCGGCATCCCTGCCTCCCGCTGCTCTTCAACGGCTTCACGCAATGCCGGGTTCCCGGCTGACTTACCATTTACAATAAGTAAAAAACGCTGCTGTAAGTCTTTCACCAATGTATTCCCTTTCATGGTTGAGTCGCTGGTAAGGTTTATGCCAGCGCTTTTTCGACTACCTCGTACACATTAGAAGATAGTGGCTCTTGCTTGATACGCTCAAGCTGAGTACGCATTAACGACTGGCGCGTTTCATCAAACCGCTGCCAGCGCGTTAATGGGGTAATAAGCCGCGCCGCTATTTCAGGGTTCAAGCGATTGAGCTCAATAACCACATCGGCAAGTAATGCGTACCCTTGCCCATCCAAACGGTGGAAGTTGACTCGATTTTGCGCAAAAGCCCCGATCAGCGCACGCACTTTATTGGGGTTCTTGATGGAAAACGCCGGATGCTGCATCAAGAACTGTACGCGCTCCAGCACATCGCTCTGGGGCCGCGTCACCTGGATCGTAAACCACTGATCCATCACCAACGGATCATGCGCCCACTTTTCGCCAAAGGCTTTTAAAGCGGGCGAGGATAAATCGTCGCGATCGCTGTGTACAAGCAGAGTTAACGCATGACGCACATCGGTCATATTATGATCAGCCGCAAACTGCGCCTGACAAAATGCGATAGCCTGCTCTTCTTCAATCGACATCAAATAGCTAAGCGCTATGTTTTTGAGACTACGCTGGGCAATTTGTTCAGGAGTCGGCGCATAAGGCTCATCTGAGCGATTGGCTTCAAACGTAGCAGCAAACTCATCGCGAAGCGCCAACGCCAACGACTGGCGTACAAATTCCCGAGCAGCGTGAATCGCATCGACATCCACGATGGGCTGTTGCTCGGCAATATAGGCCTCAGATGGCAGCGTGAGCATTTCTGCGAGTACCGCTTTATCGGAAACCGGCCCTGTCAGAAGTATTCTAAACGCTTCGATAACGCGGGCATCCATGACTTTTTCAACGCCATTACGGTGCGCGGCAATCAAGTCATCCAACGCCAACATAGCCAAGCGCTGCCCCGCATCCCATCGGTTGAAGCCGTCGCTGTCATGGGTGAGCAGAAACGCCAGCTCTTCACGCGAATAGGGGAAATGCAGCTTTACAGGGGCGGAAAAATCACGCAGCAGCGAGGGCACAGGCGCCTCGGCGACCTCGGTAAACACAAAAGTCTGCTCGTTATCACGCAGATTAATGACGGCGTCTTTACCCAGCGTCTCGCCTTCTAAAGTAAGCGCCAAATCCTGGCCAGACTTGGTACCCACCAGCCCCATACGTACCGGAATATGCAGCGGCTGTTTGGTGGTTTGCCCAGGTGTCGCCGGGGTACGCTGGCGAAGCGTTAAATGATACTCGCTCTTCACATAGTCATATTCGCCGTGGGCATCGATTTCTGGAGTGCCCGCCTGAGCATACCAACGCATAAACTGGCTTAGATCTTCACCGGAGGTATCCGCCATGCAGCCCACGAAGTCTTCGATGGTGACGGCCTGGCCGTCAAAGCGCTCAAAGTATTGATCGGCGCCACGCCGGAAATTGTCCCACCCCACCAGATTGCATAGCATGCGGACAACTTCAGCACCCTTTTCGTAAATCGTCAGGGTGTAAAAATTGGTGATTTCAATAAAATGATCCGGGCGAACTGGATGCGCTGTAGGACCCGCATCCTCGGCAAACTGCGCCGTACGGAAAAACGATACGTCCTGAATCCGCTTTACCGGCGCTGAATTGGTATCGGCGGAAAAACACTGATCACGAAAGACGGTGAATCCCTCTTTCAATGACAGCTGGAACCAGTCTCGGCAGGTAACGCGATTGCCCGACCAGTTATGAAAATATTCATGCGCCACAATGCCTTCAACATTTTGGAAGGTTGCATCGGTGGCGGTATGCGGGTGCGTCAACACAGCAGCGGAGTTAAAGATATTAAGCCCTTTATTCTCCATCGCGCCCATATTGAAATCGCTGACCGCCACGATCATAAACAGATCAAGGTCGTATTCACGGCCATAGGTCTGCTCATCCCACGCCATTGAACGCTTGAGCGAGGCCATGGCGTGTTCGGTTTTATCCAGATTGTCTTTTTCGACCCAGATTTGCAGCGTAACGTTACGCCCGCTCATGGTCGAAAAGCGATCCTCGACCTTGTGTAAATTGCCTGCAACAAGTGCAAACAGGTAACACGGTTTGGGGTGCGGGTCTTCCCAGGTTGCAAAATGACGGCCATTCTCAAGCTTACCGCTGTCCACGGGATTACCATTGGCCAACAAAACGGGCTCGCTTTCTTGATCACCAATTACCGTAACGGTGAAGGTCGCCATAACATCGGGACGGTCTGGGTAGAAGGTAATACGCCGAAAGCCTTCTGCTTCACATTGAGTGCAGTACATACCACTCGACTGATAAAGACCTTCAAGAGCAGTGTTGGTGCTGGGCGCAATTTCCACTTCGCTTTCAAGGCTAAAAGATGCCGGCACCTTGGGGATGCACAGGTTTTTTTCATTCAGTTGGTAATCGGCGTCGGTTAGCGGCGTGCCGTCTATGGCTAACGAGATCAGCGCCAGATGCTCGCCGTTGAGCACCAATGGCGTCTGGTCACTTACCTCGTCGTTACGCTCCATCAATAATCGTGCTTTTACACGGGTGGCGGCAGGGTCAAGATCAAACGTCAGCTCGGTATGGGTAACGCGGTAGGCGGGCGGCTGATAGTCGCTTAAATAAACCGGCTGCGGATCAGACATAGTGCTTGGCTCCTGTAATGAACGATAATTGTTAGTAGATGATAACCGGGGCAACGTATGCCCCTAGACGTGATAGGACTTAATCGCGGAAGTTATCAAACTGAAGCGGCAATTCAGGGCCCTCTTCGCCGCGCAGCAGCGACATAACGCTTTGTAAGTCGTCACGTTTTTTACCCGTCACGCGAACTTTTTCGCCCTGGATCTGCGCCTGTACTTTAAGCTTGCTGGCCTTGATGCGCTTGACCACATCCTTGGCTTCTGCCGCGTCCAACCCCTGCTTTAAAATGACTTCCTGGCGCGCCTTCACCCCGGAAAGCTCGGGGTCTTTGACATCCATGCAGCGCGCATCGATGCCCCGGGCGATTAATCGGCCACGCAGTACATCCAGCATCTGCTTAAGTTGAAAATCAACCTGGGCTTCCAACTGCACTTTTTCACCTTCAAGGGCAAAGCTTGCATCAACACCTTTAAAATCAAAGCGCGATTGAACTTCACGGTTTGCTTGATCGATAGCGTTCAGAGCTTCGTGCTGATCGAATTCAGACACAATATCAAAAGAGGGCATGGCATTTATCCTAACAAGACATGACCCATTATTTTAGAGCAGCTAGCCCCCTACCGGCCAATCCTGTTGTCAATTAGTGCTAAAAATTTTAATGCGTCTGGGGTGAAACCTTACATACTGTACAAATTTCACTCACTTTTATTCGCATTGCGTGTGAGATGCCGTACGCTACTTGGCGCTTTAGTCGACACGCAGGGTGAAGGAGTAACCATGACAGATCGCGATACGCGTCATAAAGCATCAATGGAAAAGCTTAAAAACCACGTGGATGAGAAAATCGCCAGCGCAACCGAGCAGCGTGGTTTGCTGTTGATAAACACCGGAAATGGTAAGGGCAAAACGACCGCGGCCTGGGGCACGGTGACCCGCGCGTTGGGCTATGACTATAAAGTGGGTGTTATTCAGTTTATCAAAGGCTTATGGGAGTGCGGTGAGCGCAATCGCCTGGAAGCGGACCCCAACCTGGAAGTGGTGGTTATGGCCACAGGCTTTACCTGGGAGACACAAAACCGTGAAGCCGACACCCAGGCTTGCCAGGCGGTATGGAAAGAGGCCGAGCGCATGCTGGCCGACCCCGACACCTATCTAGTGGTATTGGATGAAATTACCTACATGCTCAAATTCGGCTACCTGGATATTGCGACCGTCAAGACAGCGCTTGAAAATCGCCCGCATGAACAAACCGTGATCATCACCGGGCGTAACGCACACCGCGAGCTTGTTACCATGGCGGACACGGTGACGGAAATGCAGGAAATTCGCCACGCCTTCAATAATGGCTTGCAGGCACGCCGGGGCATTGATTTTTAAACGCTAATTTTAACCACATAGCATGCAAAAGGGGCGCCTGAGCGCCCCTTTTCGATTGCCGGAACGGGTCCAGCCTTGCATTACGAATAGCTTATTCGCCGGTAAACGGGTTACGCAGCACAATCGTTTCAACGCGGTCCGGGCCGGTCGAGATGATATCGATGCTGGTACCCACCTGCTCTTCCAGGAAACTGATGTAGGAACGCGCATTTGCCGGCAGGTCTTCCACCTTCTTGGCGCCCAGCGTCGACTCTTTCCAGCCTGGCAGATCCTGGTAAAGCGGCTCGACAGCTTCGTAGCCTTCAGAATCAACCGGGTTGTCCAGCACTTCGCCATCTTTACTGCGATAACCTACGCAGACGCGAATATTTTCCAGGCCATCGAGTACGTCAAGCTTGGTCAGGCAGATACCGGAAACCGAGTTGATCTGTACCGCATGACGTAGCGCGACGGCATCAAACCAACCGCAGCGACGCGGACGACCGGTGGTCGCACCAAACTCGTGGCCACGCTCAGCCAGGTGGCGGCCGTGGTCATCGAACAGCTCCGTGGGGAACGGTCCGGAACCTACGCGAGTAGTGTACGCTTTGGTAATACCCAGTACGTAGTCCAGGTAAAGCGGGCCTACACCAGAACCGGTGGCGGTACCGCCAGCCGTGGTGTTGGAGCTGGTCACGTAGGGATAGGTACCGTGGTCGATATCCAGCAGCGAGCCCTGAGCGCCTTCAAACAGGATGTTCTCACCAGCCTTGCGCAGATCATGGACCATGCTGACCGTGTCGCACACCATCGGGCGCAGCTCATCGGCCATCTGCATAGCGCTATCCAGTACTTCCTGGAAGTCTACCGCCGGTTCGCCGTGGTAGTTGACCAGCACGAAGTTATGGTAGTCCAGCACTTCACCCAGCTTGGAAGCGAAACGCTCGCGGTGGAGCATATCGCCCAGGCGCAGGCCGCGGCGCGCTACCTTGTCTTCGTAAGCAGGGCCGATACCACGCCCAGTGGTGCCGATCTTAGCAACGCCGCGGGCTTTTTCACGCGCCTGATCCAGACGCACGTGATATGGCAGAATCAGCGGGCAGGCAGGCGACAGGCGCAGGCGCTCGCGCACCGGTACACCTTTGTCTTCAAGCTCGCGAATCTCTTTGATCAGCGCTTCGGGAGACAGCACCACCCCGTTGCCGATGACGCAGGTTTTGCCCGGGCGCAAAACGCCCGACGGAATGAGGTGAAGCACGGTTTTTTCACCGTCAATCACCAGCGTATGGCCCGCATTGTGGCCACCCTGGAAACGCACTACCGCCGCCGCTGACTCAGTGAGCAGGTCGACGATTTTGCCTTTACCTTCATCACCCCATTGGGTGCCCAGGACTACGACATTCTTACCCATTATGCACTCGTCTCTTGTGTCAGGGCCGTTGTCTGCCAACAGCCATCGATAAACTCAAGACGGCGGTCACAGTCGTGCTCCGCCGGCCCAGTACGCTGCCCAGGCAGCGCTTGAATCACGCGTTCTCCCTGCTCTCGCAGTGCAACAATGGCAGCGTTGAGAGACTCGTTCTCTTCGGCGGGCGCCCAAATTGCGCCTTTGCCTGGCGAAGCCAGGGCCAATGATGCCAGCTGCTTGAGATCCATTGAAAAGCCAGTGGCTGGGCGTGCACGACCAAAGGCACGCCCCGTATCATCATAGCGGCCGCCTTTGGCCAGCGCATGGCCGTAGCCCGGCACATAGGCAGCGAACATCATACCCGTGTGGTATTGATAGCCGCGCAGCTCCGCAAGGTCAAAATAAAGCGAGACATCAAAGCGGGCTAATATGCCCTGATAAAGAGCATCCAATTGATCAAGCGCAGCGGTCACCGATACGGGCGCACCGGCAAAGCGTTCGCGCGCTTGACCCAGTATTCCAGCATCACCATGAAGCTCGCCCAGCGCCATGAACATATCCGCCAAGGCAGGGTCGCTCACGCTCGCCGCTACTTGCTGTGCCAACTGGCCAGGTGACTTTAATGCCAGCGCTTCAAACAGCGCGCTCTCTTGCTGGTCATTCAGCGCAGCGGCTTCCACCAGACTACGATAAATACCAATATGGCCAAGGGCCAGATGTATTTCGCCAGCGCCCGCTGCTTTTAGACTGGCCAGCGCCAAGTGAATGATTTCACTATCGGCCTCTAATCCCGCATGACCAAACAGCTCAACGCCCACCTGAACCGGACTACGACCGCCCTGATGCTGATCGGCTTTAGCGCGCAGTACGTTGGTGCAGTAGCACAAGCGTACCGGCCCTTGACGCTTGAGCGAATGGGCATCCATACGTGCTACCTGCGGCGTTACATCTGCCGAGGCGCCCATCATGCGGCCCGTTAACTGGTCAGTAAGCTTAAAGGTTTGCAGATCAAGGTCGGTACCCGTACCGGTAAGTAAGGAGTCTAGAAACTCCACCGGCGGCGGCATTACTTGGTCATAGCCCCAGCAATGATATAGATCAAGCAGCGCACGGCGCAGCTCTTCCATGCGGCTTGCCTGAGGCGGAAGCACCTCATCCATGCCGTCGGGCAACAGCCAGCGGTCAGCGATGGTCATGTGAACAATCCTGCAAGACAATGAAAGCCCCGGGCTCGATAAATACGCATTTAACGCATTAACGGTAAATGAGGGCCACAAAAAAACCGGGCGACGCCCGGTTCAATTAAGTCTACCACGTTTATCGCAGGGATGAACCCCGCCAAGCATCATGCTGCCTGGCAAACTTCATCCCCACACAGGCTTACTCTGCCTCACCCGCTTCTGCGCCAGGGTTGGCGCTGCGCAAGTAGCGGAAAAAGTCGCTGCTCGGCTCAAGCACCATGAGATTATCATCGCCTGCGAAGCTTTCACGGTAGGCATTCAGGCTACGCCAGAAAGCGAAAAACTCCTGATCCTGGCCATACGCGTCAGAGAATATGCCGGCCGCTTCAGCATCACCCTCACCGCGCAAGGTTTCCGCACGCTCATTGGCCTGGGCGATAAGTACCTGACGACGACGGTCGGCGTTAGCACGAATACGCTCGGCTTCTTCCTGACCCTGGGCACGCCATTCGCGGGCTTCACGCTCACGCTCTGAGCGCATACGCTCAAATACGGCGGCCGAGACATCTTCCGGCAGATCGATACGTTTGATTCGGATATCGCGTATCGCCACACCCAGCTCTTCACGCATCAAGTTATCAAGCTCTTCCGTGGGACCGATCATAAGGTCGTCGCGGCGCTCAGCGATAATTTCCTGCAGGTTTAGCCGGCCAAACTCGTTACGCAGACTTTCATCAACACGCGGCTGAATGAGGCGAATCGCCATCATTTCATCGCCTGCCGTTGCCTCATAATAGCGAGTCGGGTTGATAACCTGCCACTTGACGTAGGAATCAACAATTACCGCTTTCTGCTCAAGCGTCAGGTAGCGGCTTGTGTCGGTATCCAGCGTAAGCAAACGGGTATCAAATTTACGCACCGTTTGGGCAACCGGGATTTTAACGTGCAAACCCGCCTGAATGTTTTCTTCGATGACTTCACCAAAGCGCAGCTTGACGGCGCGCTGAGTTTCATCAACAACATACAGACTATTGCTTGCCAACCACGCCACAACTGCCAAACCGCCTACGATCAGCAGGGATCGATTATTAATCATTTACCGGCCCTCCCTGCGGATGGAGCTACTACCTGAAGACGAAGAACTGCTGCTACCTTGGCTGCCACGCAGGCTTTCAATTACGCGCGGATCCAGCTCTTCGCCACCCGTGTTACTGCTGTTATTGCTACCGCTAGATGATGAACCACTGCGTTCGCTACTACCGCGCATCTGATCAAGCGGTAGATACATAAGCGGGGCGTTTTCGCTGACATCCATTAGAACTTTAGGCGTCTGGCCAAACACTGCCTCGATAGTGTCCAGGTACATGCGCTCACGCATGACTTCAGGCGCGTTGCGGTACTCGGTCAGCAGTGCATTAAAGCGGTTGGCCTGACCTTGGGCCTCGGCAACCACCGACTCGCGATACCCCTGACCCTGCTCAACAACACGCTGGGCTTGGCCTTGTGCGGCCGGAATGATTGCGTTGGCGTAGGCCATACCTTCATTGATGGTACGCTGACGGTCTTCACGTGCCCGAATAACGTCGTCAAAGGCATCAATAACGGGCGCTGGCGCAGACGTAGACTCAATGTTGATCGTCTGCAAACGAACACCGGCGCCATAAGCGTCCAGGTAAGACTGCAGACGACTCGCCACCGAGCTGCCCAGAATTTCACGCCCAGAAGTCAGGATATCAATCATATCCGTACCGCCTACGACGTGGCGCAGCGCGGAATCGAGTGCGTTTTCGATAGACAGCGCAGGATCACGCACGTTGAGTACGAAGTCGCGTGGATCCTGTACCTGATACTGCGCAGAAATTTCCACTTCCACGATGTTTTCATCGCGCGTCAGCATCGACTGCGTTTGTGACACGGAACGCACTCGCGTGACGTTAACCATGCGTACATCGTCAATCAGCGGCGGATTCCACTGCAGGCCAGGCTGAACAACGCCCTGATACTCGCCAAAACGTAGCACTACGCCACGCTCGGACTGATCGACAAGATAGAAGCCGGATGCCGCCCATATCGCTAGTGCCACGACAACCAAAAGGCCTGGCAATGCGAGTGAGTTGCGTGGTTTACCCCCACCGCCATCTCGCTTATTACCGCCGCCCTTTTTTTTGCCGCCACCGCCGAGCATGCCGTTCAGCTTGTCTTGAAACTTTTTAAGTGCTTCATCAAGGTCGGGTGGCCCTTGATTGTTGCCCCCATTATTCCCCCCACGATTGCCCCCATCGTTGCCGCCACGGTTACCACCATCCTTATCACCGCGTCGGCCACCACCACTCCATGGGTCGTGCTGGTTGCCACCACCAGGCTCATTCCAGGCCATACTTCGTCTCCACTAAGGTGCTCACCTGCACACCGCATGCCAGCGGGCAAACCGATGCGCTTTATTGAAATTATTGCTATATCAAGCTGTTATTACAATTTTTACATAATCGGTAGCTAACCACTTACCACTCATCAGCTTCGCGCAGCGCTTCGGGCAAATACGTATTGGCACGCTCACCGAGCTGGGCCATTAACTGATTGAAGTCGCGGCGTGGCAGTCGAACATCCAGCACCGAACGCCCCTGCTCATCAAACGCTTCTTCACGCACGGCATTCAATTCGTGAAGCCCTGCCCGCAGTTTGCCCTGTTCCGGCGTCAGCGTCAGTGAAAAACCGATAACGTCATTCGCCAGACGCTCGCTAAGCGCCTCATGAAGTAATTCAAGCCCCTGCCCTTGCTGGGCTGATAGCCAAACTACTTCAGGCACGCCATGGCCGTCACGCTCAATACGCGGTGCGCTATCAAGCTTATCGATCTTATTCATTACCTGAAGAACCGGCACGTTATCGGCGCCGATCTCTTTCAACACCCGCTCTACCTGCTCAACGTTTAGCTCGCGATCAGGATCGGCAGCATCAATAACATGTACCAGCAGCGTGGCCTCAGCCGCCTCCTGAAGCGTTGCCTGGAACGCCTCGACAAGCTTGTGGGGCAAATGCCGGATAAACCCAACCGTATCTGCCATTACCACGGGGCCCACGTCTTCGATCTCAAGGCGTCTTAACGTTGGGTCTAGCGTTGCAAACAGCTGGTCGGCGGCGTACACCTCGGCATTGGTTAACGCATTAAACAGCGTTGATTTACCTGCGTTGGTATAGCCTACCAGCGATACGCTATGAATTTCAGCGCGCGCACGGGCGCGGCGATTTTGCTCGCGCTGGCTACGCACCTTATCCAGGCGCTTATTGATCGACTTGATGCGCCCTCTTAACAGGCGTCGGTCAGTTTCCAGCTGGGTTTCACCGGGGCCGCGCAGGCCAATACCGCCTTTCTGGCGCTCAAGGTGCGTCCACCCGCGCACAAGGCGCGTGGACATATATTCTAACTGAGCAAGCTCGACCTGCAGCTTACCTTCATGAGTTCGTGCCCGCTGCGCAAAAATATCGAGAATCAAACCGGTACGGTCGAGAACACGACACTTGAGTTCTTTCTCAAGGTTGCGCTGCTGGGAAGGACTTAAACTATGATTGAAGATCACGAGTTCCGCCTGGTGAGCCGCGAGCAACGCTCGCAGCTCTTCCAGCTTGCCCGAGCCAATAAAGGTTCGAGAATCAGGACGCTGACGACTGGCGGTGAGCAGCGTCGCGGGCTCTGCACCTGCAGAGCGCACGAGCTCCAAGAACTCACCCGGATCTTCACGTGCTTGCTCATCATGGAAGTCTACATGAACAAGAACTGCCGTCTCACCGGCTTCAGGGCGTTCAAAAAACAATCAATACCTCGTGGACTCTATGGCTCATCCAGCGGTGTTAAATATCCGCATCGGGTGCGGCTGGATCCTGTGCCGGCAAACGCACATTGCGCGAGGGCACCACCGTGGAAATAGCATGCTTATAAACCATCTGACTAACCGTATTACGCAGCAGGATGACAAACTGGTCAAACGATTCGATTTGGCCTTGCAGCTTAATGCCGTTCACCAAAAAGATAGAGACCGGAATGCGCTCTTTGCGCAGAATATTCAAGTACGGGTCTTGAAGGGACTGCCCTTTGGACATGTTGCTCTCCCTAAAACTGTCGTTGGGGTTGGTTATTAATGGCGCGCCCTACTGGTGCTACGCCGCAATCTTTTTTTGCCCGAAAGGCCTGTGTTGTCAAAGCGCCATCCAGCCACTTGAAAACACATACTTACGAAATCACTATCTTACGCTAAGCACCGCTTTCACGCACGAATTTCAGCGTCTTATCCACTACGCCCGCCTGCTGTGAATCAATCCAGGCAAGATTCGACCAGCTTCTTAACCACGTTAGCTGACGCTTAGCCAACTGGCGAGTAGCAATCACGCCACGCTCTTTCAACGTCGCATAATCGTACTCCCCATCCAGATATTCCCACACCTGACGATAGCCGACACTTTTCATAGCCGGAAGATCGATATGCAGATCATTACGCTTTTTGAGGGCGGCAACCTCATCTATCAAGCCTTCTGACAGCATAGCGGTAAAACGTTTTTCAATACGCGCATGTAAAACGCTTCTGTCGCTGGGCGACAGAGCTATCGACAACACCCGCCAGGGAAAGGTTTCTGGCTGCTGCTCTTTCCATAACTCGCTCATCGGCCGGCCACTGGCATAATAGACTTCCAGTGCACGCATCAGGCGCTGCGGGTCGTTGGGATGAATCCGCTGTGCGGATACCGGGTCCACATTCATCAACGTTTGATGCAACGCCTCCAAGCCCTCAGCCTGCCGCTGCGCGGCTAACCGTTCACGAATCACCGGATCAGCCGCGGGCATATTCGCCACGCCTTCTACCAAGTGTTTGTAATACAGCATGGTGCCGCCAACCAGTAGCGGAACCTTTCCCGCTGCGCTAATTTGTCGCATCTCGTTAAGCGCGTCTTGTCGAAAATCAGCCGCCGAATAAGGCTCCGTGGGGTCACGAAGGTCAATCAACCGATGCGGCGCGCGGGCAAGTTCCGTAGCACTGGGCTTTGCGCTGCCAATATCCATGCCGCGGTAAACCATCGCCGAATCGACGCTAATCAGCTCATGCCCAAGCCGTTCGTGAAGCGCTATTGCGGTATCGGTTTTTCCGGCCGCCGTGGGCCCCATTAAAAAAATCGCCCAGGGGCGTGTATCAGCCATTTGGTGGCAAACTCCGCCAAAAAGAAATAACAGGAAGGGGCCAGTCTACCGATGACTGGCCGTGTGACTACTGACCGCGCAAAAATAATCGATCAAGCGCTTTTAAACCCATTTGCGTCCAGGTAGGCCGGCCATGATTGCACTGATCGCTACGCTCGGTGCGCTCCATGTCGCGCAGCAGTGCATTCATTTCCTCAATGGTTAACCGCCGGTTGGCACGCACGCTGCCATGGCAGGCCATGGTAGAAAGCAATTCATGAATACGCGCCTCGACCTGGCGAGTGCGCCCGAAGCGGGCTAGCTCTTCAAGCATTTCACGCACCAGCGCCTCAGGGTCTGCCTGGGCCAATAGTGCCGGCAACTGGCGCACTAAAAGCGTTTCTGGTCCGGCAATATCCAGCTCAATTCCTAACCGAGAAATGGCCTCCTGCTCGCTTTCAGCCGTGGCTACCTCCGCACGGCTGGCAGCCAGAGAAACAGGCACCAGCAGCGGCTGGGTATCAATCCCCTCGGCCGCTGCAAGCTGGTTTTTCATGCGCTCATACACAATCCGCTCATGCGCGGCATGCATGTCCACCAGCACTAGCCCTTGGGCATTTTGCGCCAAAATATAGATACCATGCAGCTGCCCCAACGCAAAGCCTAACGGCGGTGCGCTGGTAGGGTCGCTTTCAGGCATCGCAATGGGGGCTTCCCGAACCTCGCGGACAGGCTGAGCCTCAGCGGCCCAGGCACCCGGCGTTTGCGGGGTTAGCAGTGTTTCTTCATGCCCGGGATGCAGCGCCTGATAGCCCTGCATAAAGCGGCGCACTTTTTCAGCCCCGGGGTGTCGATCTGGCGTTTGCGAAAGCGCCATTCCCTGCTGCTGCCACGCAGGCGTGGCTTGGGCTTGATCAGGCTCGGTGCCAGGCTCGGCTACCTCACCGCTGTCTTGTTCCGCTGACGAACCCGCTGCGTCAATGGATTCATCTTCACCCTCTTGCGTCGGCCTGGATGTCGCCAAACAGTGGTGCAGGCTGGAGTAGAGAAAATCATGCACCATACGCCCATCGCGAAAGCGTACTTCATGCTTGGTAGGGTGAACGTTGACGTCCACTACATCGGGATCCAGGGTCAAATACAGCACAAACACCGGATGACGGCCGTTATACAGCACGTCGCGGTAAGCCTGACGCACCGCATGGGCCACCAGGCGATCACGCACGACACGCCCATTAACGAAAAAGTACTGCTGGTCTGCCTGGGAGCGCGAATGCGTAGGCAAGCCCACCCAACCGCTCAGGCGCAGGCCGCCTGCCTCACGCTCGATATAGCGCGCGTGCTCGATAAAGTTTTTACCCAGCAGCGAGGCGATGCGACGTTCCTGTGCTGCCGCTGAGTGGCCAGGAGGCAACTGGTGCACGACTTTCTGGTTATGTCGCAATACCCAGGCAATGTCGTAACGCGAAAGCGCCTGACGCCGAAATGCCTCTTCCACATGAGCAAATTCGGTTTTTTCGGTACGCAGAAACTTGCGCCGCGCGGGGGTATTAAAGAACAGGTCGCGTACTGCAACACTTGTCCCACGCGGATGCGGCGCCGGCGTTACCCGCGCCTCCATACCGCGTCCTTCCGCCACCACTCGCCAGCCGCTGCGCGGATCGTCTTCGGCGTTAGAGATAAGCTCAAGCCGTGACACAGAGCTTATTGAGGCCAGCGCCTCCCCGCGAAAGCCCAGTGAGCTGACGCCCTCCAGGTCTTCCAAGCTACCGATTTTGCTGGTGGCATGCCGCGCCAGCGCCAGCGGAAGGTCGTCTTCACCAATGCCGATACCGTCATCGCGCACTTTTATGAGCCGTACCCCGCCCTGCTCGATTTCCACCTCGATGCGCTGACCACCCGCATCGATGGCATTCTCAATCAGCTCTTTGGTTACCGACGACGGGCGTTCAACCACTTCCCCCGCAGCAATCTGGTTAGCCAGGCGAGGGTCTAGGACTTGAATACGCGGCGATAGAGAGATCGACTCAGACACCAGATACCTCAAGAGTTGGGAATACGTAAGACTTGGCCCACACGGATAACATCACCACTTAAATCGTTGGCCTGGCGAAGCTGATTCACCGGCACGCCATGGCGTACGGCAATCGAGGAGAGCGTATCGCCGGACTGAATCCGATATTCATTGCCCGTGGGCCGGCGCTGGTTGTCGCGCTGCCATGCCAATAGACTCGTCGGCGGTGGGTTACGCTCAAAGTGCGCGCGTAGACCACTAAAAATAGCCGTTGCAAGCCCCTGCTGGTGAACAGGATCACGCAGTCGACGCTCTTCGGCGGGGTTGGAAATAAATCCGACCTCAATCAAAAGCGAAGGAATATCAGGTGACTTCAGAACCATAAAGCCTGCCTGCTCGACACGTGATTTGTGCAAGCGGTTAATCCGCCCCAGCTGTTCGAGCACCTGCCCACCGATAGAGAGCGAATCGTTTAACGTAGCCGTCATGGTCAGATCGAGCAAAACGCCTCGCAGCACCTGGTCTTTATCACGCAATGAAAGGCTGCCATCCACCCCGCCAATCAAATCCGCGCGGTTTTCACTATCGGCCAGCCACTGCGCGGTTTCCGAGGTAGCACCACGCTGTGAAAGCGCATAAACCGAGCTGCCTTCAGGACGCGGGCTGTTAAAGGCATCCGCATGCACAGAAACAAAAAAGTCCGCTTTTTGCTCACGCGCCAGCTGGGTGCGCTGGCGTAGCCCTATATAGTAATCGCTGTCCCGCGTCAGCACCGCCTTGAAGCCCGGCGTGTTGTTGATATCCGAAGCTAGGCGTCGTGCGATATTCAACACCACGTCTTTTTCACGCGTACCTGCGGGGCCAATAGCGCCCGGGTCTTCACCACCGTGCCCCGCATCAACCGCAATAATAATATCGCGCTGGGGATGGGGCTGCGCCGGCTGAACCTCAACAGGTGCAGCCGGTGCCTCGGGCACCACCTGGCTGCCCGGCACTTGCGCTTGCGCCTGGGCATTGCTCTGCTGGGCAAGCATTTCCTGGTCGCGAATCATCGCCTCGATCGGGTCGATGGGGTTTTCAACCGCGCTTTCACCTGGGTACTCAAGATCAACCACCAGGCGGTGGCCGTATTGATCATTGGGGGGCAGCACGAAATGACGCGGTTCAACCTCGCGATTGAGCTCAAGCACTACGCGCAAACCGCCCCCGTCGCGCGTGCCGGTGCGCACAGCGTCAATAGCGCTGCCCTCTAATGGAAGCGTAGAGGCATCGGTATTCAGAACACTCTCGTCCAGATCAATCACCAAGCGCTCGGGATTATCAAGTGCGAAAACGTTAGCACTCGTTAGCCCGGAAAGATCAAATACAAGTCGTGCATGGTCAGGGGCGGCCCATAAACGCATACTTTCAACGTTGGCGGCCTGCACCGAAGAGATCCCTGCCATCAGCGCAATCAGCCCTGGCGTTATAAAGCGCATAAAGCCGGTTTTTTTACTGCTTATGACCATGAAGGGGTACCGTCTTCTGACTGCTTGAACAACATAGTGGACTGCAGCCTGTTAAGGACGCGTTCGCCATGTTCATTGTAGGGAGTTAACGTAACCTGACGCCCCAGATCAGCTACCGCAAGCGACAAGCGAATATCAGGCGCGGGCAGCCAGCCTTCACCTCGGCTTGGCCATTCAATGATGCAGATGGCCTCGTCTGAAAGCACATCGCGACCGCCTATAAACTCAAGCTCTTCAGGGTCTGCCACACGATAGAGGTCCAGATGATAAATACGCTGTGCATCCAACTCATAAGGTTCGACCAGCGTATAGGTCGGGCTTTTTACCGCACCAAGATGGCCGTAGGCACGTAATATGCCACGCGTTAACGTCGTTTTACCGGCACCTAAGTCACCTTCCAGATAAATACGCCCACGCCCCTGCAAGGCGCGTCCCAGCGCCTCACCAAAGGCGACTTGTGCCTCTTCGTTATCCAATTGCACCTGCATGCGGGCTGCCTTTCCGGGTTGATCAATTCTCGCGCATAGAATGCCAGATCGCTTGCCAGCAAGCCACGTTCTCCTGACACCTTAGCGGCACGATCTGCAGCAAGGGCATGCACCAGCGTGCCAAGCCAGGCGCACTGTTCGACATCCCCACGTTGCGCCACCAACGCGCCCAGCATGCCGCTAAGCACATCGCCCATACCACCACTGGCCATGCCTGGGTTTCCGTATGGACATACTGCCAGCCCATAAGGACTGGCAATCAAGCTACCCGAGCCTTTTAAAATCACCACCCCACCGCGGGCTTTCTGCAATGCGCGCACTGCGGCAGGCCGATCCGCCTGAACATCCGCCGTGGAACAGCCCAGCAGGCGTGCGGCCTCACCGGGGTGCGGCGTCAATATCCAGTTGTCGCGGCGCTCCTCCGGCCAGTGGCTTGAGAGTAAGTTCAGCCCATCGGCATCAATCACTAGTGGCGCCTCAGAGGCCAACGCATACTGAAGCACCGCTTGCCCCCAGGCAGCCTGGCCTGTACCTGGCCCCACCACCATCACGTCAGCTTTCTGAGGCAGTTCATCCAAGTCGGCACCACCGCGCACGCCATGTGCCATGACTTCGGGACAGTTGATTAAACTGGCCGTGATGTGCTCCGGCGCCGTTGCCAGGCTCACTTTGCCAGCCCCCAGCCGCGCCGCCGCCCGAGAGGCTAATAACGCCGCGCCACCAAAACCGGGGGCACCGCCTAACACCAGCACATGGCCCATATCGCCTTTATGGCTGGTACGCGAGCGCGGCACAAAGGTCTCATTGAGCCACGCTTCATCCAACCGCCACGCAAAGGGCGGAATATCAACAAATGCCTGCGCCTTAACGCCTAAAGGGCGAAAATCGATTTCCCCCGTGTGGGCGGGAGCTTCTCCAGTATGCAGGCCCATCTTGTCGCCGATAAACGTTACCGTGCAGCTGGCCTGGACAGCTTCGCCCAGCACTGCCCCGGTATCGGCCGCAAGCCCAGAAGGAATATCAATCGCCATTACGGGACGCTTGGCCGCATTAATCGCTTTAATCGCCTGCCTGGCTGGTCCCGTGATTTCTCCGTTTACACCGATACCTAACAGGGCATCGATAATCACCTCGCCGGTAAAAACACACTCTGCCTGCCACTCTTCACAGCCGACGCCAGCTGAGGTGGCAAGTTCCGCTGCCCGAGCAGCATCGCCCGCCAATGCATCCAGCGGCTTAAGCGTAATACGCTGGACTTTAAGGCCAGACTGAATGGCCAACGCCGCCAGCACGTGACCATCCCCGCCATTATTACCGCCGCCACACAGCACCGTTAAACTACGCACCTGGGGCCAGCGCGCCCGAAAACTATGCCAGGCACTCGATGCAGCTCGCTGCATGAGGGCGAAGCCTTCGATGCCCCCGGCAATGGTGCGACGGTCCAGTTCACGGACTTGCTCTGCGGTAAATAATGGGCGTAGTGTGGAAGCACTCAAGGTAAGCACAATCTCTCCTTTCGCATGTTGTGATGGCGGTCAATGCGTTAGCATAGCGCGACTAATGCTCGACCGTAGACTGATGATGCCCTCTTCCACTGCTTCTGCACTTTCTCATCATGAGCTGGCACGCCTTGCCGACCTCATCAAAACCTGGGGCCGCGAACTTGGCTTTCAGCAAGTAGGTATTACCGATACGCAGCTCGATGCCCACGAGCAGCATCTCAACGCGTGGCTGGACAAAGGTTACCACGGTGAAATGGGCTTTATGGATAAGCACGGCACCAAACGTACTCGCCCGGCTGAACTTGAACCGGGTACACGGCGGGTGATCAGTGTCCGCATGGACTATTTGCCCCCGGAAGTCGAAACCACCCGGCTGCTTGGCCAGCCCAGCAAAGCCTATGTATCACGCTACGCACTGGGCCGCGATTATCATAAGCTGATACGCAAGCGCCTGGCCCAGCTGGGTAAAAAAATCGAGCAGGAAGTAGGTCCCTTCGGCTACCGCGCGTTTGTGGATTCCGCCCCGGTGATGGAGCGTGCCCTGGCACAAAAAGCGGGCCTGGGCTGGTTTGGCAAAAACGCCATGCTCTTAAACCCCAAAGCGGGTTCGCTGTTTTTTCTGGGCGAGCTTTATACCGACCTGCCCCTGCCCGTTGACCCGCCCTATGAACGGGAGCACTGCGGCAGCTGCGACGCCTGCCAGACGGCGTGCCCGACCGGTGCGATTGTCGATGACAAGGTGATTGATTCGCGCAAGTGCATCTCTTATTTGACCATTGAGCTGCACGGCGCGATTCCGGTGGAGTTTCGCCGCGCCATGGGTAACCGAGTGTATGGCTGCGACGACTGCCAGCTAGTTTGTCCTTTTACACGCTTCACGCGGATAAGCAACGAGCAGGACTTTGCACCCCGCCACGATCTCGACCGCGCGTCACTGCTCAACCTATTTGCCTGGGGCGAAGAGGAGTTTCTGGATAAAACCGCTGGCAGTCCCATTCGGCGTATCGGCTATGAGCGCTGGCTGCGTAATATCGCCATTGGCCTTGGCAATGCCCCCTGGAACGAAGCCGTTGAGGCCGCACTTTGGGCACGCCGGGCTTACCCCAGCGCCCTGGTACGTGAGCATGTCGCCTGGGCGCTTGACGAGCAGCGCCTCAAGCGTGAAGCAGTTATTGCCACTAGCGCGCCTTAACGCTGCCGAGGCTTACTCTTCTTCGTCATGCTCGCCGGCTACGCGCAAGAAGGTATTGCGGTAGTGGGCAAGCTCGGCAATCGACTCTTTAATATCATCCATCGCCAGGTGAACGTTGCGCTTGCTAAAACCAGCAAGCGCACCTGGGTTCCAACGCTTGGCGAGCTCCTTAACGCTTGAAACATCCAGGTTGCGGTAGTGGAAGAAACTCCACAGTGCGGGCATTTCGCGCTCTAGAAAGCGTCTGTCCTGATGAATACTGTTGCCGCACATCGGTGAGCTACCGGGCGTTACGTATTGGCGTAAAAATTCCAGCGTTTGCTGCTCCGCACTGGCCGTATCGACGTTACTTGCCTTGATACGCGCGACCAGCCCCGATTCCCCATGGGTTTTCTGGTTCCAGTCATCCATACTGGCGAGCAGGCTGTCCGACTGCTTCACCGCAATGACCGGGCCTTCGGCCACGACGTTTAAATCTGCATCGGTAATTAACGTGGCGACCTCAATAATGCGCTCTTTATTCGGATCCAGGCCGGTCATCTCAAGGTCAATCCATACCAGCAGATCGCTGCGCGGTGCGGTAGTGTCGTTCATGCTTTTCTCCAAGATAGCCGACGGGTCGAGTTACCCGGCGTCAGTTAACAGGTACAATAAGTCTATTGTACCGAGCATCGGGTGGTCATGAGCAAACGTAAATTAAGCCGTCAACAGCAATGGCGGGTCGACAAGATCCAGGCCGAACGTGCCCAACGCGCTGAAAAGCGTGAAGTGCAGGATACGGATAAACTCGCCGCCGGAGAATACGGCGCCGAACAACCAGGCCGCGTAATGGCCCATTTTGGACGCACGCTGGAAGTACGCAACGCCGATGGCACCCCCGTACGCTGCCACCTACGCGCTAATCTGGAAGGCCTGGTAACCGGCGACCGAGTGATCTGGCGCGCAGGCCAAGACGGTTCAGGCGTTGTAGTAGCACGCGAAGAGCGTGACAGCGTCCTTAAACGCCCTGACGCCCGCGGGCTTTTAAAGCCGGTTGCCGCAAATATTGATCAGATACTGATTGTCTTCGCCGTGGAGCCTGCGCCGCACCCTAACCTCATCGACCGCTATCTAGTCGCCGCCGAAGCGACCGATATCGCGCCTGTGCTTGTGCTTAACAAAATCGATCTGCTTCCGGAAGACGGCGGAGAGTTAAGCAAACTGCTTGAGCGCTATCACAGCCTGGGCTATCCGGTGGTGCGTACCACCACGGCCAATGAAGCAGGGCTTGAACCTTTACGCCAACAGCTTGAAGGCCGCACATCGGTTTTCGTTGGCCAAAGCGGCGTGGGTAAATCCTCCTTGATCGATCTGCTGCTACCCGATGAATCGCTGCGTATCGGCGCGCTTTCCGAAGATTCGCGTAAGGGCACGCACACCACAACGACAGCCCGGCTTTACACCATGAACCGTGACGAGGTCACCGATGGTGAGCTGATCGATTCCCCCGGTATTCGTGAGTTCGGCTTGATCCACTTGACCGAGCAGGATGTGACCGACGGCTTTATTGAGTTTCATCCCTTTATTGGACATTGCCGCTTCCGCGATTGCCGGCACCGGGCGGAACCCGGCTGCGCTTTACTTGAAGCGGTTGAGGCAGGCAAGATTCATCCAGAACGTTTTGCCAGCTATCGACGCATTCTCGATAGCCTAGATGCCTGAATTTTATAGGAGCCGTCCATGAGCACCGAGCACCCGTCATCAGAATCAAATTTTCTGCCACTCATTGTTGAACCCGAGCAGCTCAAGTCCCATCTAGACAGCCCTGAACTGCTGATTATCGATGTCCCGGTCAACCCGGACAGCTACCGCCAGGGGCATGTACCTGGGGCTGTATATCTCGATTTCCGCTATTTGATGCGTGGCGAAGGGCCAGTGCCCAATGACGTTCCCAGCGTCGAGTTTTTATCCCAGCTGTTCAGCGCACTCGGCCTTACGCGCGATACCCATGTCGTGGCGTATGATGATGAAGGCGGCGGCTGGGCTGCGCGCCTTTTATGGACATTGGAGTTGATTGGGCACACCCGTTACTCTTATTTAAACGGCGGCATTCACGCCTGGCGCGATGCAGGCATGCCCGAAAGCACCGAGCAAACACTCCCTTCGCCTAGTGAATACCATGCGCAGGTTTTAAACCCGCAGGCGCTCATTACCTGTGATGAGATTAAAGCCAAGCTGGGTGACAAGCAGTTTGCGATTTGGGATGCCCGCTCCAAAGGCGAATATGACGGCGAGAAAGGCAATAATAAGCATCTTGGTCATATTCCAGGCGCGGTAAATATGGATTGGCTTAATGCCATGGACCGCACTCGTGCTTTGCGTATTCGCGACTATGCCGAGCTTATCACCGAGCTTGGCGCCATGGGCCTGACGCCAGATATGGAAGTGGCCACCCACTGCCAGAGCCACCACCGCAGCAGCTTTACCTGGCTGGTGGGTAAAGCACTAGGATTTAATATACGCGGCTATGCGGGCTCTTGGGGTGAATGGGGTAACCGCGACGATACGCCGATTGAAAAGTAACGTGGCCGGCCGTGCTGGTCCTACGTTTAACCACTGCTAAAAGTAATTAATGTGACGCTATCTCAAAAAGCTTTTTCGTTACTCCAGTACCCGCTTCCGCATCACGCCCTCTCGCGCCTGACCGGCAAATTTGCGCAAAGCGAGGTGCCGTGGCTGAAAAACGCGCTGATTAAAGCGTTTATCAAACGATTTAACGTCGACATGAGCCAAGCGCTTGAACCGGACCCGACGGCCTATGCCAATTTTAACGCGTTCTTTACCCGCGTTTTACAAATCGATGCCCGCCCGCTGGGTGAAGGTCTACTAAGCCCGACCGACGGCTCGCTTTCGCGCCATGGCCGCCTGCAGGAGGGCCAGCTGGTTCAAGCCAAGGGTCATACCTATTCAGCGCAAACGTTGCTGGGTGGGGATGCGGCGCTGGCAGAGGAATTTATGGGTGGGAGTTTTGCGACCGTCTATCTTTCGCCACGTGATTATCACCGCGTACATATGCCGATGACCGGCACGCTGCGCGAGATGATCTATGTGCCTGGACGTATCTTCTCGGTCAATAAAGCCACCGCAAGCTACGTGCCGAACCTGTTTGCACGCAATGAACGCCTGGTGTGCATTTTTGATTCCGAGCACGGCGCGTTTGCCATGGTGCTGGTCGGCGCAATGGTGGTTGCCGCCATTGAAACCGTGTGGTCTGGGCAGGTAACGCCGCTGGCGGGCGTGCCCCAACGCACGCGCTTTGACAATAAGATCACCCTTGAGCGCGGCGAGGAAATGGGGCTATTTAAACTCGGCTCTACCGTGGTGATGTGCTTTGCCAACCCGGTCGCGTTTGCCGATTATCCGCCGGAAACCATGGTGAGTATGGGCCAAACGCTAGGCGATTTTGCAAGCCAGCCGATACAGCGCCAAGCCTTAGTTTGAAGATGCCGCTACCCCAGCAAGAAAGATCGTCAAGCAGCGTTTCGCCCGCGCGTTGCACTGCGCCTCGTCAAGCTGCAGGTCACGGCCAAGCAAAGCATCGATATGCCATTCGCCTATCAGCATCCCCATGAAAATCCCGGCGGCCTCGCGTGGGTCTTCAATATCCAGACGGCCGCTGACAACCTGATCACTGAGATAGTTGGCGAGCGCCTGGCGGGTCTGATCAGGCCCCCGGGTCAGAAACAGCTCGCCAAGCTCAGGGGACCGCTCAGCCTCGAACGCCAGTCCGCGCACTAACCGTATCACGCTCGGGTTAAATATCAGCATCAACATACGCCGCCCTAATTCGTACAACACCTGCTCAGGGGCCTGACGGTCCCGCCGCCCTTCTTCGAGTACTGCCCATGCCGCGCCGATATGGCGCTCCATCGCCGCCGTAAATAGCCCCTCTTTATTGCCGAACTGCTTGTATAACGTCGCAAGCGACCCGCCGGCACGTGCCACTACCTCGTTGACGCTGGCGCCCGCATAGCCCTGCTCAAGAAAAACATCCCGAGCTGCGTCCAGCAGGCGCTCACGCCGCGCTATCCCGCGTGCAGTCAACGTAGCGCCTTCATTCTCAGGCCGTTCAGCGGTAGTAGAAGACCCTAATCGAGACATTCTTACTCCTATTCAAACCGTTTACTGACATATAGCTGTTTGACGTCAGCATCGTTTCAATTTTTACATATAGCGTGCTAACAAAGTAGCCATGTAGTGTAGCATTCATTACACTATAGAGCTTCTTTCCCGATGACCGTTCAACGGGATGACATGCGTTGAGGAGTTGGCCATGCGCTCAAATGGCAAGCAAAGCGAAACCCCGGATACACATCAAAGCGATACGCCAGTTGCACCCGCCAATAGCCACTCCAGCGGCAAACCCAAGCGCAAGATTCTGGCGGTGCTGGTGGGCGTTATCGCGTTGGCGGGGATTATCTGGTGGGGCGTAGGCTGGTGGCAAGTCGGACGCTTTATGGAAGAGACCGACAATGCCTATGTGCGCACCGACAGCGTGGCTGTGCGCGCCGAGCTTTCTGCGCGCGTCGCACTCGTTGCGGTGAACGACAATCAGACGGTTAAGCAAGGTGACCTACTGGTGCGCCTGGACGATGAAAGCTACCGCGACCAGGTGGCGCAAGCCGAGGCCCAGCAAGCGGTGGCGGCAGCCTCGATTGTCCAGTCGCGTCGCCAGGTGGAGCTTCAGCAGGCAGCCATCGATCAGGCGACAACCCAGGTCGATGCTGCCCAGGCCGATGTTGACCGAGCGCGCCAGCACCTTGAGCGCTCGTCGTCACTGGCGGCCAACAACTACGGCTCGCGCCAGCAGCGTGAGGATGATCAAACCGCGCAGCGCGTCGCTGAGGCCAATCTGGCCAGCAGCCAGGCAGCCGTTGTCTCGGCCAGACGCCAACTGGCCGTGGCAGAGAGCGATGTGATCCGCGCCGAAGCTAACCTGGACGCCGCGAGTGCCGATCTTGCCTACACTCGCCATCAGCTCGACAAAACGCGCATTCTTGCGCCACGTGATGGAGTGGTCGGCAACCTTCGAGTCGAAGTTGGCACTGTCGCGCAGCCGTCGTTAACGCTGTTGCAATTGGTGCCCATCGAGTCGGCCTACGTAGCAGCCAACTTCAAAGAGACCCAGCTTGAGCGAATTCGCATCGGGCAATCCGTTACGGTTCACCTGGATGCGTATCCTAATATCACCTTTGAAGGCATCGTTGACAGCCTGTCACCGGCGACAGGCACCGAGTTCAGCCTGCTGCCCCAGGACAACGCCACCGGCAACTTCAACAAAATCGTTCAGCGCGTACCGGTCAAGATCCGAATTACAGCCCCACAAGAAGCGCTGCATCTACTGCGCGCCGGACTTTCGGCGCTTCCTGAAATCGATACGCGAGAACTTGAGCCTAAGCTTGAACCTGAGCCACCGCGGGAAAATAGCGCACGGCTTGCCCACTCAAACGCCGCTAACGCTTCCCAGCAACAGCCCCAGCTATGAGCGAGGCAGCCGCAAGCCCAGTGTTGGGCGCCAGCGACATGCCACCCTGGCGGCAGCGAATTGGCTTTATCGCTGCCGTGTTTGGCATGTTCATGGCCATTTTGGACATTCAAATTGTCGCCAGCTCGCTTAACGAGATCCAATCGGGGCTTTCGGCCAGCGAAGACCAGATATCCTGGGTACAGACTTCCTACCTGATTGCGGAGATCGTGATGATTCCGCTCTCGGGCATGCTGATGCGCATTCTCTCCACGCGGGTCGCCTTTACCCTTTCCTGCGCGGGTTTTACGTTGGCAAGCCTTGGCTGCGCGCTGGCCACATCCATTGAGCAGCTGATCGTACTGCGCGCCATTCAGGGCTTCATGGGCGGGGCGATGATTCCGATCACCCAGGCGGTCAGCTTTTCGATCTTTCCCCGGCGGGTGATGGGCAGCGTTCAGGCGGTGATCGGCATGGTCGTTACCATGGCACCTTCGATTGGTCCGACCGTGGGTGGCTACATTACCGAAACCCAGAGCTGGCACTGGTTGTTTTTGGCCAACGTGATTCCCGGCATCCTGGTGTGCTGGGCGGCATGGACGTTTCTGGATATCGATAAACCCAATCACGCCATCGCACGCAGGCTGGATCTTGTCGGCCTGGCCCTTATCGCGGTATTTCTGGGAACGCTTGAGTTCGTGCTTGAGGAAGGCCCGGGCGATGACTGGTTCGCCAGCCGCCAGATCACCCTGTTTAGCCTGGTCTGTTTAGTCGCGGGCATCTGGTTTTTTGTGCGTACACTGCGCAGCGATCATCCCATCGTCGATCTGCGCGCTTTCGCCAACCGCAACTTTGCTATCGGCGCGGGGATGGGCTTTATCATAGGCATTGCCCTGTATGGGCTGGTTTACATCATGCCGCTTTTCTTTGGCTACGTGCGTGGCTACTCCAGCCTGCAAATCGGCCAGGTGATGTTCGTGACCGGACTTACCATGTTCCTATGCGCCCCCATCGTCGGCCAAGCCTCCAACCGTCTGGATCTGCGCGTATTGCTGTTTTTGGGCCTGCTGCTAGTCGGCGTAGGCACCATGATGAACGCCAACCTCACGGTAGAGTCAGGGTTCTGGCAGTTCTGCGTGCCACAAATCGTGCGGGGCATGGGTCTTATCATGTGCATCATACCGGCATCGCGGATCGCTCTCGGCACCCTGCCCCCCAGCGAAGTGGGTAACGCCAGCGGGCTATTTAACGTGATGCGTAACCTGGGCGGCGCCATGGGTCTGGCACTGCTCGACACCGTGCGTGATATCCGCGAGGACTTTCACTGGAACCAGCTAATTCCGGCTATCGATACTGGGCGCGATGTGGTGGGGGCGGAGATCGCCAAGTATGAGGCCATGCTGAGCGGCACGGTACCCGATGCCTACCACGCCGCCGTGGGGTTACTTACGCAGCGGGTTTCACAGCAGGCCCAGGTGCTGGCTTTCAATGACATCTTTACCTGGCTGGGCCTGATTTATATCGCTACGGTGCCACTGGTGTTTTTACTCAAACGCCTCAAGGCTTAGCGAGTAGCTAGGCCAAAAATTCAACAGTTGGGCGTGGCGAACGCCAGCACGTCTTCCAGGCGTGCTTTACCCAGCGCTAGCTGAATCAGGCGGTCAATACCCAGCGCGACGCCCGCGCCTTCCGGCATGCCGTGCTCAAGTGCGGCAAGCAAATGCCCATCAATATCGACCTCAGGCAGGCCCAGGCGACGCCGTTCGGCGTTGTCTTCATTAAAGCGCGCCCGCTGCTCGGCGGCATCGGTCAGTTCATGATAACCATTGGCCAGCTCAATACCGTTCAGGTAAAGCTCAAAGCGCGACGCCACCCACTCACCGTCGGCGTCTTGATGACGGCGCGCCAGTGCTGCTTGACTCGCGGGATACTCCAGCACCACACTTAATTCGTTCTGGCCCAGCTGCGGCTCAATCACCATGCTCATCAGCAAATCAAGGCAGGTATCGCGACCTTCTTTGGCCAATGCCCCGGCGGGCATCTGCCCCCGCTCTGAAGCCAGCGCACGCAGCTTTTCAAGCGAGGTGGTAAACGGGTCGACCGCCAGATAGGTGTGAAACAACTCACGATACCGGTAGTGCACTACCGGCCCGGCAAACGAAGGCAAAAGGGTCATCACCAGATTCGTCGTCTCACCGATCAGCTCGCCCAGCGCGAATCCCGGGCGATACCACTCGAGCATGGTGAATTCAATATTGTGCCGGGAGCCGACTTCACCATCACGAAAGCTTCGCGCCAGCTGGTAAATAGGCCCACTGCCTGCAGCCAGCAACCGCTTCATGTGAAATTCAGGCGAAGTTTGCAGCCATAAACGGCGCAGGCCTTTATCGGTGCGCGCCTGAGTAACCAGCGACACCAGATGCACGTCGGTGCTTCCCCCCTGCCCAAGCACGGGGGTTTCCACTTCCAGAACGTCACGCTTTGCAAAAAAAGCCCGCACGTTTGCCAGCAGGCGGGCACGCTCACGCAGCGTGGCAATGTCTGCACTGGGTTGCCAGTCAATGGCCATTACCGCCCCTTAAATAAAATAAAAGCCACGCAATCGCGTGGCAATACGGTAGTACACGAGCCATTTAGCGCGTAGTTATACTCAACTACGCACTGATTTGGCTGTGTGTTAAGCGCGAGACACGTACTCGCCGGAGCGGGTATCGATTTTCAACACTTCACCCTGGTTAATAAACAGCGGGACACGTACAACGGCACCCGAAGACAGGGTTGCCGGCTTAGAGCCGCCCTGCGCCGTGTCGCCTTTAAGGCCAGGATCAGTCTCGACAACTTCAAGTTCAATGAAGTTGGGCGGAGTGACGGAGATCGCCTTGTCATTCCACAGCGTAATCGTATAGGGCACCTGCTCTTTGAGCCATTTTGCGGTATCACCCAAGGCTTTCTTTTCAACGGCATACTGTTCGAAAGAGCCATCGGTTTTCATGAAGTGCCACATGTCACCGTCGGAATAGAGATATTCCATCTCCAGATCCATGACATCAGCGCCTTCCAGCGAATCACCGGATTTAAAGGTACGCTCGCCTACACGGCCGGTCATCAGGTTACGCAGCTTAACGCGGTTGAACGCCTGGCCCTTGCCGGGCTTGACCAATTCATTCTCGACGATCGAGCAAGGATCGCCGTCGAGCATTACTTTTAAACCGCCTTTGAATTCATTGGTAGAATAGTTAGCCATGTTGCCTCTCAGTGATCTATTTCAGTTAGCTATTACAGTTAGCGATGCATGGCAGCATACTTCGCCGCAGCGTGGATAGCATCGTCAAATAAGTGCGCGCATGATAACCCGAAGGAGGGCCTTTTTGCAGGAGAACATTATGATCGTTGCCTCGGATAAGCACGAGCGATTCAACGAAGCCCCAAGCCCGACGTGGCAACGGCAGCTTTCAAGTGCCATTCGCGACCCGCATGAGCTCTGCCAACGCCTTGGGTTAAGCGAGGCGTGGCTGCCTGGCGCTCGTAAGGGGCATCAACTCTTTGAAGTGTGCGTGCCCGACGCTTACCTTTCAAGAATCGCCCATGCCACGCCGGACGATCCCTTACTCCGCCAGGTGTTGCCGCTGGGTGATGAGGCCGTGTCAGCCATAGGCTATGTCACCGACCCGCTGGAAGAGGCCGAGCATCGACCCGCCCGCGGCCTGATTCACAAGTACGCAGGCCGGGTGCTGCTGATCGCGAGTCCCAACTGCGCGATTAACTGCCGCTACTGTTTCCGCCGCCATTTTCCGTATAGCGATAACTCGCCTTCACGCGCCGAGTGGCAGGACGCGCTGCAATATCTTCGTGATGCCCCCTCCATCCATGAGGCGATTCTCTCGGGTGGCGACCCGCTGGCAGCTAACGACCGTCAACTCGCCTGGCTGGTGGGTGAGCTGGAAAAAATACCCCACCTTAAGCGCTTGCGTATTCATACGCGATTACCGGTGGTGATACCTGACCGGGTGGATAGTGCACTGCTTGACTGGCTGGGCACCACGCGCCTGCAAAAAGTCATGGTGCTGCATATCAACCACGCCAATGAGATCGATCAAGCGGTTATTGATGCCTGCACCCGACTAAAAGCAGCAGGTGTCACGCTTCTCAATCAAAGCGTGCTGCTACGCGGTATTAACGACGAGGTCGAAACGCTGGCAACGCTTTCCGAGCGGCTGTTTGAGGCGGGTGTACTGCCCTACTACCTGCATGTTCTAGACCCGGTTCAGGGAGCGGCGCACTTTGATGTGCCGGATGACGAAGCGCGCACAATCGTCACTCAGCTGCGTGAGCACTTACCCGGCTTTTTAATGCCCCGGCTAGTGCGCGAAGTGCCCGGGGAGGCTAGTAAAACACCGCTTTAAAAGCGCAACTGGCTGATTGAACATTTTGAAGACCTTCTATTGCACAAGCTAAGAATTTGCGATGGGAAGGTTTTCAGAAAAGTAGATTTCCATCGAGACAGCGCCGCTATCCGTTTTTTCACCACTTGCTACTTCAATGGCCCGGGCATAGATGGCGCTCGGGTTCTGGGTAATGACCATATCCATTACGCCCTCGACCAGCATGCTGCGAGTATCGGGGGTTAGCCTATGCCCTATAAAGCATATCTCTTCGCGCTTTGATTCATGCAGCGCTCGACCAATTCCATCAGATGAGCCGCCGACATTATAGATCCCGACAATATCCGGATGCTGCTCTAATAAGCGGCACGTGTTGTGGTAGTTTTCGTCCCGGTTATCGTGGCCTTCCTGAGGTCCAATCACCGTTAAATGAGGAAAGCTCTCCTCAATCAGCGCCAAAAATCCCATCTCCCTTTCCATATGCGCGCGATAAGCGCGGCTCGCCGCCACAAGCGCCAACTTACCTTGAGGGGCACGGCAGAAGCGTCCCATTACTTTGGCGGCGGTACGTCCTGCGGCAAAGTTATCAATCCCGATATAGGCATGCCGGTTCGAGGTGGGCAGGTCAGAGATAATGGTAACGACGCGTTTTCCGGCATTCACCAGCTCATCGATCACCTGACGCACTTTGGGATGCTCAATGGCCATGAAAATCACCGCATCAGAAGTCTTGCCGTAGCGCCGCAAGGCCTGAACCAACGCCTCTGGATTGAAGCTTTCGATGAAGTGGCTGCGCACTTTAAGGGGCGCCAAGGCTCTTACATAGGTATTTAGCCCGGTGAGATACGGATTGGTCCCCTGCGGCAATAAAAACACAACTTTTGAAAAAACTGGCCCCAGGCGGGCTTTAACCTCCTCTTCGCCTAAATAGCCCACTTTAACCGCCGCTTCCAGCACGCGATGAAGCGTAACGTTGCGCACGCCGGGCCGCCTGTTCAGCACGCGATCCACGGTTGCCGTAGAGACGCCGGCCGCCATCGCAATGTCGGGTATCAAGGGACGCTTTACATCAAAAACCATCATGAATTCCTCATTGCTTAAAAGAGCACCCCTGCCCTAGCCTATTGGTTAGTAGCAGGTGGAAAACACTTGGCTACAAAACAATAAAAAACAATCATGCCTGGAGAATAACAATGCTAGTTAAACTAGTTCGTAATAGCCATCTCGCTTTAATAGCCGGCGCCTTCGCGCTAAGTGCAACAAGCGTGACCGCACAGGAAGTCACTCTTCGCTACGGGCACATGCATACGCCCAACTCCATTGCGGGTATGCAGGCCGAATGGCTAGCGGACGCCATTGAAGAAAAAACGGGCGGCGATGTGGCCGTTGAGATCTACCCCAACTCTCAGCTAGGCCGCCTGCAGGAACTCGCCGAAGCGGTTTCCACAGGCTCCATTGCGCTTTCCCACAATACCGCGGGGGCTATTGGCTCTCTCTACGCTCCGTTCGCCGCCTTTGATACGCCCTACCTTTATCGCGATGTTGATCATCTGATGAAGGTGATGGATGTCGATTCTCCGGTGATGAGCACGCTGAACGAAGAACTGGCTGACGCTTCAGGCGTACGCTTGCTGTATGCCTTCTACTTTGGCACCCGGCATCTTACGGCCAACCAGGAGATCCATACGCCTGACGACTTAGCCGGTGTCAAAATTCGCTCGATTCCGTTCCCCATCTATATGGCGACCGTTGAAGGAATGGGCGCTATTCCGGTGCCGGTGGATTGGTCAGAAGTACCCACGGCACTCGCAACCGGCGTGGTTGAAGGCCAGGAAAACCCGGTCAACGTGGTGGTCAGCGCCAAACTCAACGAAGTACAAAGCCACATGATGCTAACGGGCCACATCAGTGCCGCACAGGTTATCGTCATTAACGATGATACCTGGCAGTCCTTATCCTCCGAGCATCAAGCGGCTATCGCTGAAGCGGCGCTGGAAGTACGCGAACGTGCTACCACCGCCATGCTGGAAGCAGAAGCCAATGACCTTGCGCAACTTGCCGAGGCAGGTAATGCAGATTATTGGCCCGGAAGAAGGCTTGGATGTAGATGCCTTTCGTACCCGTGTGCAAGCGCGAATTACCGAAGAGTTCGATAGCCAATACGGCGATCTCTATCAACTCATCAACGAAACGCGTTAAGCCATGAACGGTCAAGAACCCCTATTAGGGCGAAGCCTTAGCCGGCTGTCCGAGATTTGTGTGGGTATTGCGATGCTATTGCTGGTGATCATCACCGTATTGGTCGTCGCTCAGGTACTCGCCAGAAATCTATTCAGTATTGGGCTGCCATGGGCGGATGAAGCCTCACGGTTTGCGGGTATTTCCATGGTGTACCTTGCGACCCCTTATCTGCTGTTCCACGGCCAGCATGTCGCAGTTACCATGCTGGCGGATGCGCTATCCGGCGTTAAGCGCACCCTGTGTTTAGCGATAGCGGAACTCGCAACGTTAGGCTTTTGCGCCCTGACACTTTACGGATTTTATCGCTTCCTGGTGCGTGCGGGGCGCTTTTCCTCGCCCGCCATGGGGATTCCCAATTTGTGGCTATACATGCCAGCGCTTATCAGCATCGGGTTGCTTGCGTTGATCTCACTCTATCGCCTGGGGCGGATGATGCAGCGGAGGGCTTTAGTATGTCCTTAACGCTACTGCTCATCTTTGCGGGAAGCTTGCTGATTGGTGCACCGGTCGCGGTTAGCCTGGGTCTATCAGCGGGGCTGGTGATTTTTTTCTACGACCTGCCGTTCACGGTCATGGCGCAGCGCGCCATTAATACGCTGGACAGTACGCCACTGTTGGCGGTGCCGCTTTTCATACTCGCAGCGTCATTGCTGGGCGCCACCGGGGTCACCACGCATCTGTTTGAACTGATGCGCATGGTGGTTGGGCGCATTCGCGGCGGTATGGCGCACGTTAATGTGCTTACTAGCTTGATCTTTTCCGGCATGTCCGGCGCAGCATTAGCCGATATCGGGGCATTGGGCGGGATTCAAATTCGTCAGATGGAGCAACAGGGCTACACCAAGCGCTTTGCAGCCGGTCTTACGATTGCCGCGGCGACGATTGGGCCGATCTTTCCTCCGTCGATTCCCCTGATCATCTTTGCCACGGCGGCTGAAGTTTCCACCATTCGTGCGCTGTTGGCGGGCGTCGTCCCTGCGCTCGTAGTGGCAGCGGCGTTAATGATACAAGTCGCGGTCATGGCAAGACGCTCTCAACTGCCGCGTGATGGTGTACAGCCAAGCTTTGCCGCCTTTCGTAGAAAAACGCTGATTTCTCTGCCTGCCTTACTCGCCCCGGTGCTGTTAGTCGGCGGGATGGTCAGCGGTTACTTCGGGCCAACGGAAGCGGCGGGCATGACCACTGCCTATGCCATTCTGATTGGGGTGGTTATTTATCGCACTTTAACCGTTCGTTCTTTTCTGACCTGCACCCGGGAAACCGTGTTATCGACCGCCAACGTGCTTTTTGTTGTCGCCTCCGCGGCCTTGTTTGCCTGGGTACTCACCATGGATCGTGTTCCAGCCCATGCAGGTGAGTGGTTACTGAACGTGTCGGATAATCCGCTCGTTCTTCTGCTTCTCCTGAATCTGCTTTTACTGGTTGTGGGCATGTTCCTGGAAGCTATCGTCGCGATCCTTATCATCGCCCCGATTGTGACACCCGCCTTGCTGCAAGCAGGTGTACCCCCGGAACAGCTAGGCGTGGTGTTCGTACTCAACCTGATGCTTGGACTGCTGACCCCGCCGGTGGGCATGAGTCTTTACATGGTATCAATCGTTACCAAGATGCCGCTTTCCTCGATTATTCGCGGTGTAGCCCCCTTCTATCTTTCCCTTTTTGCAGCCTTGGCGTTGGTCACTTTGGTGCCCTCTTTGTCCACCTGGTTGCCTAACCTTGTTATGTAGGAAGTGTCATGAGCCAATATCTTGGAGCTATTCGTCAATTAGGTTATGTGGTCAACGATATCGAAGCGGCCATGGAGTACTGGAACAAAGTGATGGGCGTGGGGCCTTTTTTCTACAACCCGCGCGTACCTATCGAGAACTATACGTATGACGGCAAGCAATATGACGTGCATAACTCGGTGGCCCTGGCTAACTCAGGCTTCATTCAGGTTGAGCTGATCCAAACGCGTAACGATGCCCCCTCCATGTACCGTGATTTTCTACAAGCGGGCAATACAGGGTTACAGCATGTCGCCTTTTGGACAGAAGACTATGACACCGACCTTGCCGCCATGCAGGCCAGGGGCTATCACGTCAAAATGAGCGGTGAAGTGGGTACCAATGGGCGTTTTGCGTATTTCGACCGTGAGTACCATCCGGGCACCGTTATTGAGCTTTCCGAGGTACTGGGTCCTAAAGGCAAAATGTTCCGCATGATCCGCGAAGCGTCCGAAAACTGGGACGGAAAAGATCCCGTGCGTCCTTTCCCGAACCTGAAAGAGGCAGAAGCATGATTCGCGCTGCCTATCAGATCGAGACGCCGCTTGATCCATCGCTCGTAGCAGAGATGATGGCCGGTGAGCAAAGCTCAGGCACCTTCGTCAAAGTAAAGGGCGAGACCCAAGCCATCAGAGAGCGCTTTGGTGCCAGAGTCACCCATTTAGAAATACTCGAAGAGCTGGATTCACCCAGTCTTTACAGCGCCTATCTGGAGCGCAAGGGTGTTAAAGGCCCGTGGAAAAAGGTGGCGGTGGAGATTGAATATCCTGAAGACAACGTCGGGGTTAATCTTCCGAATCTTGCCGCAACCGTTGCCGGGAACCTTTTCGACTTAGGCGAGCTTACCGGCTTACGTTTGATGGCGCTGCAGCTGCGCCCGGAATATCGCGACCGTTACTCGCTGCCGACTCACGGTATTGCCGGTACGCGCAGTACAACAGGCGTGGCAAATCGCCCCCTGTTTGGGACTATTTTAAAGCCTAATATCGGTATGAGCCCCACTGAAACCGCCGACCTTGTCGAGCAGCTTTGCGAGGCTGGTGTTGACTTCATCAAAGATGACGAAATCGCAGGCAATCACCCGTATGCGCCGGTAGAAGAGCGTGTCAGCGCGGTGATGCAGCGTATCAGGCAATTTAGAGAGCGTACCGGCCGCAACGTCATGGTCGCGTTCAATATCACCGACGAGCTGGATGCCATGCGCCGCCACGCCGACCATGTTCAGGCCGAAGGCGGCAGCTGCGTAATGGCGAGCCTTAACTGGTGTGGGCTTTCCGCGCTGCAAAGCCTGCGCGCCTCAACGCCGCTCGCCATTCACGGCCACCGTAACGGGTTTGGCGCCTTCGCACGCCATCCTGCTTTAGGCATTGATTTTTCCGCCTATCAAACGCTTTACCGCCTGGCGGGCATTGACCACATGCACGTCCATGGCATGGGCGGAAAATTTGCCGATCAAACCGATGAAGTAGCCCACGCCGCCAAGCTTTCGCTCACCGCGCTAGGCGATACGGATGATCGCGTGATGCCGGTGTTTTCCTCTGGTCAGTGGGCAGGCACCCTGCCACTCACCTGCACTAAAATCCAAAGCGCTGACTTTATGTTTTTAGCCGGCGGCGGCATCCTGGCGCATCCTGACGGCGTGGCTGCGGGTGTGGCAAGTCTTCAGGAGGCCTGGCAAAGCATTGAAGCAGGTACGCCGCTTGAGTGCGCCAATCGCCCGGCGCTTGCCAGGGCGCTCGACTTCTTCGGTGAGCGCTAGGCATGCGCTATATATTTGTCGCGGATGACTTTACCGGCGCGTCCGACACCCTGGCGACGCTGCGGCGCGCCGGATTAAAGGCGCGGCTCTATCTGACGGCTCCCTCCTGCGAAGAAGTCGCCGACCTTGATGCGTTTGGTATCGCAACGGCGGCACGCAGTATGGATCAACAAGCCCTAGCCACAGAAATGCAGCGTATCGGCCATCAGCTATTGCCGCATCAACCGGATATTCTGCATCTAAAGGTTTGCTCCACCTTTGATAGCAGCCCAGACACGGGCAATATTGCGACCGCCGTTACCGCGCTTTCTGCACAGCTAAAACCGGCCACCACCTTGATTGTGGGCGGCCAACCCAGCCTTGGGCGTTACTGCGTGTTTGGCAATCTGTTTGCTAAAAGTGCTGATGGGCAGATATATCGCATCGACCGTCATCCGGTCATGCAGCAACACCCGGTAACACCCATGCTGGAAGCTGACCTGCGCCGACACTTTAGCGCTATGGGCCTTGCCAACATTAATCTTCTGGATAGGATCACACTGCATACTGACGCCGCCGCCCCCAGCGCCCCAGTGCTGTGTGATGCGCTTGATAACCACGATCTCAAGCGTATTGGCGAACGCTTTCGCCACGCTTTGAAGCCACAGCTGTGGGTTGGCGCCAGCAGCGTGGTGGAAGCGCTTTATCCCAACGCTCACACTATCGAACCACCCAGCAGCCTGCCCGGCCCGCTTCTCGTCTTTGCGGGCAGTCGCTCTTCTGTCACGGCCGCTCAAGTGGCAGCCACTAGCCGCATGGTCAAAGTGACGATTTCGGCCCGCCAGCTGGCCACCCACTCACACGCCGAGTATGAGCAGATTTTGCGCCACCTGCGCGAAGGCAAAGCAACCCTTGCTGTATTAGATGAAGATACAACACATGGTCTTACGGCACTGGAAATCGCCCAGCATTGCGCCAAGCTGATCGCTTCACTCATTCACTCCAATAGTATCGGTACGCTGCTTGTTGCCGGGGGTGACACCTCAAGCCTGGCCATCCACCAACTGCGGCCTCAAAGCATTGACTATCTCGGCCCGCTCGAGGCAGGTGTGTCGGTTTGTGGGGCAAATTTTGCCGATGGTCATCAGCTACCGGTGATTATGAAGGGCGGCCAAATGGGTTCAGTTACGCTTTTTGATAGCGTTTGCGCGCTAACCTGCCACAACGATAAATAAGCGGCATCAATAGCCATAAAACAGGTACCAGCAGCCAGCGCCAGACAAAACGTGCGATCAGTAGAAACGGCAGCAACACCAGCAGCCAGATAACGAATTGCCCCAGCCACACCGGCAAGCCAAGCCATTTCGCTACATTGGCGCCCAGTGCGCTTACCAGCGACGGGTGGCGAACCACTACATAAGCCGTGGTGGCAACCGCCACCACCTTGGCCATACGCGACAGGCTGGCAAAACGCCCACTGCCTGCCACGATGCCCGAACGTAATCCAGTGCGTGCTCCCTGGGCTTCAATACTGCCTACCCGTGCACCTCGTGCGATGCGCCCTGCCCGCAGCACCTTAACGGTACTCGCCATCAGTAAAAGATCGACACCGGCCCAGCCCACGTCCGCGGCACCAATCGCTGCATCGCGACGCCACTGGTTTTCCAGATTGCGAATACCGCTGGTAAAGAAATCGCTGAGGCCTGCCACAACACGCTCACTTTGCAGCCAGTGCACATCGCCCTCGCGATCCACCACAAACTGGTTGAGCAAGCCATGACCTTCAGTATCCAGCAGGGCAATACCCATTTGGCCTCGCCGGTACGGGCTCCACTCGGCTATGTCTGTTGGGCCGCCTTGCTCCTGCACATCTTCAGTTTCCTCACTCCACCAACGGCTCAGCTGCTGATAATGCTCACCCACCCAGTGCTGAGCACGCAGCGTGGCAATATCGTTATCTCGATAGTAAATGATCGGCAACACGGCATCGGGACCAAAACGCACCAGCACCTGCTGAAACTCAGGCAATGCGGCATACTCGCGTAACGCTACACGGGCGATATCGCCGTAGCGCAGGATGGCCAAATGGGCGCTCATCCAGAGCGCCTGATCTTCAGCGTAATGGAGAAAAATGGCGTTGAGTTCAGCCGACTCCTGAGCCAGCGAAGCTTCAATGGCGGGCAATGTTCGCTGCGCTTCAAGTCGCACGAGGCGTGGCTCAAAAGCTTCGCTGGAGGCCAGCGCCGCCAGCCCACCCGCCAAAACGGTCGCTATCGCTAGCATCGTTAACCAGAGTCGCATGCCTTACTTTCTCCCTGTGCGCGCTCCCGCGTCATTATTAAAAACGCTGCTGCGTTAACTCACCTAAAACACAACCTTAGCAATCACACCACTAACTTCTTTTTAACCGAGATATCTTAAACAAAACGTCAAGTATGGGTGCTGAGCGATTGGCTATAAAGCCAGGCTATTAGCTATAAATAATGCTCTAGCCAGCAAATTACTCTCTATTGCTTTATCCAGCTCGAAAAAACATATTTTTCTGCTAATGTTAATAGGCTAACTATTTTTCTTAGTATTTGTTTCGTTTTAATATTTTCCACCTGGAGACAAGAACGCCATGTCGCAATCACTCAGGGCTAAGCTAGGCGCTTTTGTGCTATTGGCCGCCTCTGTTATCGGGCTTATTACCGCACTTTATGCCTACTTCACTCCACTGACAGGTGTTACCGGATCGCTCGGCGCGCTCGTGGTTATCGCGGCCTGTATCGTGCTGATTATTTTGGCGCTTATGCTGGCGACGCTTCAAGGCCGTGGCGCCCGTATTGCTCTGCGCGTGTTAATCCTGATAGGCCTTGCCGGTACATGCTTTGCCGGATTGCTGCTGCATCAGTGGTGGCTTTGCGTTGCCATGGTACTTGGCTTGATCGGATTGATCATCGATCTTTGCCGCCCGGCTCACAATACCCGTCCCACTCATTTATAAGGAGCCGTCCGTGCCAATACCCCGTTTTACCGAGCAGCGCCTTGCCACTTTATCCGCACCGGTTTTGTTCAAACCCGCCAGACACGGCTTAGCGCTGGCACTGTTTATGGCCCCCTTGACGCTACTCGCTCAGGATCAGCCAGCAGAGCCTTCCAGCGCTGAGCAAACAGGCGAAGCAGAACAAGCGCCCGCCCGCGCACCCATTCCTTTAGTGCCCGAAGGTGCGGTCTGGGATAGTTTTCACGGCCAGCTCAACGCGCAGAAATACAGTCCGCTCGATCAAATTAACGTCGACAACGTAGGCGAGCTCGAAAAAGCTTGGGAGTTTCATACCGGCGACGTGTCGGATGGTTCAGGCGACACCGCTCCGACAGTTTGGTCGGCCACCCCGGTGTTCGCCAATGACACTGTGTATATCGGCACGCCCATGTACCGGGTGTTCGCTCTCGACCCGGCCACCGGCGAAGAGCGTTGGCGCTTTGACACTCAATCCACTCAGGAAGCGCTGACGCAGCCAGCGCTCAAAAGCCGCGGCGTCGCCTACTGGGAAGCCGACGAGCCCGTTGCTGGCAACGTCTGCGAAAAAATCGTTTACTTCGGCACAATGGATGCTCAGCTCTTTGCGCTGGACGCCGATAGCGGTGAGCTGTGCGAAGACTTCGCTGACGGCGGCGTACTGAACGTCAACGAGTGGAACAACATGCCCGAAAACTGGCCGCTGTCGCTGCTTCAGCCGCCCACCGTCGTGGGCGACCGGCTGATTCTAGGCTGGGCGGGCAAGGATTGGGAAGAGAGCGAGGCCCCGGCAGGTACGGTGTTCTCCATCAACGCACGCACTGGCGAGCGCGAGTGGACGTTCGAGGCGCTCTCCGAAGAGATGCGCCAGCGAAGCGGCACCGCCAACGTTTGGACGCATATGGCCGCCGACGAAGAGCTGGGTCTCGTTTATTTACCCGTTGCCTCGCCCTCGCCCAACTTCTGGGGCGGGAACCGCACAGAGGAAGCGCCGCTGGCGACCTCAACCACGGCGCTGGATATCGAAACCGGCGAGGTGGTTTGGTCGCGCCAGTGGGTACATCACGATATTTGGGACTACGATATCAACGCCGCACCGACACTAATGGACATTACCGTCGACGGCGAGGAAATCCCGGCGCTGATGCAGGCGACCAAAATGGGCTTTCTGTTCGTGGTCAACCGTGAAACCGGCGAAGATGTCTGGCCGATTGAAGAACGCGAAGTGCCCGGCGGCGACGGCTCCGTGGAAGGCGAGGTTTACTCACCCACCCAACCTTTCCCCACCGTACCTGCGCCGCTTCTAGATCAATCTGAAAAGCCCGACGTGTGGGCGCTGGCGGATGCGGCAAGCTTTGGTCAGTGTTCCGCGCTTTGGGACGATCTTTGGTACGAGGGCATGTACACCCCACCCACCACCCGTGGCGAAGGTACGCTCGCCTACCCAGATAGCGCAGGCGGCGTTCAGTGGGGCGGCGTTGCCTTCGACCCAATCAGCCAGACGGCGGTGGTGAATACCTCACACATTGTGCAGTACATCAAGCTCTTCAACCGTGAAGATTTTGATGAAGCCGACAGCGGCTCAGGCAACGAAAGTGGCTATTCGCCCCAACTCGGCGCGCCCTACGGTATGCGCCTGGAAGTGGCGCTGAACTGGCTGGGCATGCCCTGCTGGGAGCCGCCTTTCGGTGAGCTGGTGGCGCTCGACATGACCACAGGCGATGTCAAATGGCGTCGTCCGGTGGGCGCGTCGCAGCAGTTCGGCTTCTTTATGCCCGAAAGCTGGGGCTCGCCCACTATCGGGGGCCCAGCGGTGACTGCAGGAGGCCTGATCTTCATCGGAGCCTCTATGGACGCCAAGGTGCGCGCCTACTCGCTGGAAACTGGCGAACAGCTCTGGTCGGACCAGGCCCAGGCGCCCTCCGTCTCCAATCCTGCCGTTTACGAGTATCAAGGCCGCCAGTACGTTGCGTTTATCGCAGGTGGCAATACGATTCTCAAGGATCAGGTCGGCGATCAAATAGCGGTCTACGCGCTACCGGAATAACTGCGTTTAAAAGCGGCAATCTGCGGGGCGGCCTTTAGCTTAATGCTAAAGGCCGCCCCGTTTGCATGAGGAGTACCCCCCATAAATACGCAGCACCACGTTCTGATTAAGCGGCATGCCGCTTAGCGTCAAACAATTGTCATCGTTGCCCCGTATGGTTGCCTGCTGGCACTGCGACAACGATAACTCTTTGGAGACATTAATGAAAAAAGCTTTAATGCTGCTGGCACTTCTTACCATGACGCCCGCGCTGGCCGCGCCTTCTGGCGATATTATTGAGATAACACTGGGCGAGCTACACCCTACACAGCCAGCGCTTGGCTACCGGCAGATGGATTATAAGCAGGGCCGTTTCGCCGTCGATCGTGAGAAGTTTTTCGATGAATTTTGTGAAACAGGCGGTCAAGGCGGCATTGCTCAGTTTGATGAGGCTTCCTCTCTGCACGCTACCGATAGCTTTGCATGCACCGACCCTGTCGGCACGCATCCAGAAGATATGAAAACCGCGGTGATTGCGCCCAACGGCGGTTTTTATCTTACCGATGGCCATCATACGCTGGGTAACTACCTGGCGTTGGAAGGCCCTGAGCTTCGCATGCCGCTGCTCATCACGCATGATTTCAGCGAACTGCCGGATATGGAACGTTTTTGGGCCACCATGGAAGAACAGCGGCTGGTTTGGCTTGATGCGCCCGACGGCCCGATCACATCCGAAGAACTGCCTGAACAGCTGGGCCGTGACCATCAGGTCGACGACCCTTACCGCTCGCTGGTCTATTTCACACGCGGGGTAGGTTATAAAAAGCCTGACACACCGCCGCCATTTCTGGAGTTTTATTGGGGACAATGGCTCGCCGAACAACTCCCCCTCGACACGCTAGATTTAACCACTCTTGAAGGCTATACCGACGCGGATACTCAGGCGGCCACGTTAATGGTTGAGATATCACCCGACACACTGATCGCCGATACCGCCACGGGCAGCCTGACTGCTCAGGAAATGGGCCAGCTGCCAGCATTTAACGCAGCAGAGCTTGATAAACTGCTGTCGCCCCGCGGCAAACTAACCTACGCATTCTCCCTCGAATAACCCTCACTCAAAGCAAGCACACGCTTATTTCAAACGGTTTTGGACGTATCAACAGGCTGGCTGACCGCCGCCTGTTGTGATGAGGGCGTATTACTCTGATTCAGCGCCGATTCCATACGATCAAGCTGCGCTTGCAGCCCACGTACGTCATTGCGTAATGCCTTTAACTCGGCCTCTTCACCCTCACCGTTATCCAGCGCCATTTGCGCGCTCTCTTTTTGCATTACATCAAGCACGATACCAATCATCATGTTCAGGAAGATGAAAGCATTCAAAAAGATAAACGTAAGGAAATAGATCCAGGCGTAAGGGTAAACCTCCATCGTGGGATACAGCACGGCGGTTGCCCAGCTTTCAAAGGTAGCCACCTGGAAAAGTGTCAGCATCGCCAGCGCAATGTTGCCCCAAAGCCCTTCATCGACGTTATGGAAAAGAAAGCTGCCAATCGCCGCGTAGATGTAAAAAATGATAAACATCAGTAGAACGACATAGCCCATCCGTGGGATGGATTTCAGCAATGCGCCTAACAGCATTTGCAGCTCAGGAATCATGGACACCAGGCGCAGTACCCGGAAAATCCGTAAGAGCCGCGCCAGCAGCACCATTTCCGAGTCATCCATAGGGATCAGGCTGGCCGTCACAATGATGAAATCGAAGATGTTCCAGCCTTTCTTGAAAAAGCTCAGCAAGGTGCGTTCAGCGGCCATTCTGATCAAAATCTCGACCAGGAAGAATACGGTTACCGCTATATCAAGATAGAGCAGCCACTGCTCTATGCGCGTTGTTTCTTCATAGGTTTTAGCACCAATCATCAGCGCGGAGAGAACGATAATGGAGATAACAATGCTTTCAAAAATTTTGTTGCTGCGCAGCTGTTCAAAGCGCGACTGCCAGGTATTGAACGGTTCACTCATGGAGCAAGGAGTCTCTAAACGGTTTTCAGCCACACTTTATACTAAAATCACATACCGACCATACAAGTGATATCCTCTTGTTCCATATAACCTATAACGTAGCCTGCGCCACCGGTACGCCCTGAAGCGACTTGGTGGCATTTTTTAGAATTAATAGCGCTGGATGACCCCATGATACTGCTGTGGATAGCCTTACTGCCTTTGCTGGGCGTATTGGTGCCGGCACTCACTGCCCACCGCGGACGCACATTGTGCTCACTCGCAACAGGCATAATGCCGGCAATTGCCTTACTGCTAACGTTGATGCAGTTACCTGCAATGCTCGATGGTGAGGCGTTACGCGTTAGCTTCACGTGGATGCCTGAACTCGGGCTTGAGCTGGCCTTTCGCCTTGATGGGCTTTCGTTACTTTTCAATATGCTGATTTTAGGTATTGGCTTATTGATCTTGTTGTATGCCCATTTCTATCTTGCCAAAGATGAGCCACATGGACGTTTTTATGCCTTTATGATGCTGTTTATGGCGTCCATGGTCGGCATTTCGATGTCTGACAACCTCATACTGCTGTGGCTGTTCTGGGAACTTACCAGTATTTCCTCTTTCTTGTTGATTGGCTTTTGGTCGTATCGCAGCGATGCACGTAAAGGTGCACGCATGGCATTGACCGTGACCGGTGCAGGCGGTTTAGCGCTACTTGCAGGCTTATTGCTGCTAGGTGATATGGCCGGCAGTTACCGTATGGATGACGTTCTCGCCAGCAGCGAACGTATTCTGGCCGACTCTCGTTATCCCATCATGCTGGCTCTGGTCCTGCTCGGGGCATTTACCAAATCGGCCCAGTTCCCATTTCAGTTCTGGCTTCCCCATGCCATGGCCGCGCCTACGCCGGTATCGGCTTATCTGCATTCGGCAACGATGGTTAAAGCCGGCATTTTTCTAATGGCGCGCCTGCATCCCGCCATTGCTGGCAGCGAACTTTGGAGCGTTATCGTGCCCTTGGTGGGCTCTATTACGCTGCTATACGGTGCCTGGTTTGCGTTGTTTAAAACCGACCTCAAAGCCATTTTGGCGTTTTCGACTATCAGCCATTTGGGCCTGATCACCGTACTCTTAGGTATTGGCAGCCCTATGGCGGTGCTCGCGGCACTCTTCCACATTATTAACCACGCGACCTTTAAAGCGGCTCTGTTTATGAGTGCGGGCATTATTGACCACGAGGCAGGTACTCGCGAATTGAAGCAGCTGGGCGGCCTACGTAAAACCATGCCGGTCACCGCGCTGCTGACGATTTTTGCTTCAGCCGCCATGGCAGGCGTACCGCTGTTCAACGGCTTTTTATCCAAAGAAATGTTCTTCACCGAAACGCTTGCCACGCCTGTGCTCGGCGGGCTTAGCTGGCTTATCCCCGCGCTTGCGACCGTCGGCGGCATTCTTTCGGTCGCTTACTCAATCCGGCTAGTGCATGCGGTTTTCTATAAAGCACCCAAGGAAGCCTCACCCAAAACGCCCCACGAGCCGCCGCATTTAATGCGTCTGCCCGTTGAAATACTGGTAGTGCTTTGTGTTGCGGTCGGCGTTTTACCGGCGTTTTTTGCAACCAACCTGCTGGGCTTGGCTACTCAAGCGGTGCTTGGCGAGCCGCTGGATTTCCATCTGGCTATTTGGCACGGCGTTAACCTACCGCTCGTGATGAGCATGATCGCCTTTGCGGTAGGTGCCCTCCTGTATTGGCGTCATGCTGACTTACGCCGCTTCCTTCAGCCCTTCGCAAGCGTCGATGCTCGGCGAGTGTTTGAGCGCTCGTTAGTTGCAATCGGCTATCGTGCCGAGCAGATTATTGCGGCTCTGGATGGCAATTCGCTACAGCGGTTTATGAGCTGGCTATTGTTGGCGGCGCTTTGCATGGGCGTACTGGGGCTCGTGCAAATCGACATACTCACGGGCGCTAAAGGCAATCAGCCGACGGATGGCATTGTCGTGCTTGGGGCCGGCATGCTGATTTTTGGCGGTATTGCGACGGCGGCCACCCACCGCTACCGGCTAATTTCGCTGTTAATGCTGTCAGTGGTAGGCCTTTTTGTCGCCCTTACCTTTGCCCGCTTTTCAGCCCCTGACTTGGCGCTTACTCAGCTTTCCGTTGAGGTAGTGACCATGATCCTGCTAATGCTTGCGCTGTTCTTCCTGCCGCAAAAAACGCCGCGCGAGTCGAGCCCTATGCGCAACGTGCGCGATATGCTGCTGGCAGGCTCGCTGGGTCTGGTCGTGGCAAGCCTTAACTACGCAGTCATGACCCGCGACACCCTGTCGATCTCCAATTTCTTTATGGAAAACAGCGTGCCCGGTGGCGGTGGACATAACGTCGTCAACGTAATCCTGGTCGATTTCCGCGGTTTCGATACCCTCGGTGAAATTACCGTACTGGCATTGGCAGGCCTGGCTATCTTTAAGCTGCTTAACCGCTTGCGCCTGTTTATGCCCCATAGTGATGGCGAAGGCCGTGTGTGGTCGCCCGATCGCTACCCGGCCATTTTGACCTCGATCTCAATGACGTTATTACCCCTAGCGTTATTGGTATCAGCATTTATTTTCCTACGCGGCCACAACCAGCCTGGCGGCGGTTTTATTGCCGGCCTGATTACCGCCGTTGCGCTTATTCTGCTGTATATGGCACGCGGTGTTGCATGGGCCCAGGCGCGCCTGGACTTCCCCTTCCAGCCTGTCGCCGTGGTCGGTGTGGCGATCGCCACGTTAACCGGCCTGGGAAGTTGGCTGTTTGGTTATCCCTTCCTTACCTCGGCGTTTGGCTACTTCAGCCTGCCGGGAATCGGCAAGTTTGAGCTGGCCACTGCGCTGTTATTTGATCTTGGAGTTTACCTAGCTGTGGTAGGCGCCACGCTGATGATCCTTGCCAACCTGGGCAAGGTAACCACTGCGCACCGCCCGGTCACCGACCCTAAAGAGCCGGAGACTCCCGCCGCTCAGTTACCCGCCAAGGAGCCTAATTGATGGAAACCCTTTACGCGATCACCACCGGCGTATTAACCGCATGTGGCCTGTATTTAACCCTGCGCGGGCGCACGTTTCCCGTCGTGGTTGGGCTAACGCTTACGTCTTACGCGGTGAACCTGTTTCTTTTCTCCATGGGCGGCCTTACCACTGATGGTGCCACCATCGTCAACGGGGACGGCGCTTATGCCGACCCGCTACCTCAAGCGCTAGTGCTCACGGCCATCGTCATCGGTTTTGCCATGACCGCGTTTGTCGTAATTCTTGCCATGCGTGCCCGCAGTGAAGCGGGTAACGACCACGTAGACGGCAGAAAGGAAGACCGTGAATGATTCAACATTTAATCGTTTTACCCGTAGTAGTCCCGTTGGTGGCAGGTATTTTGCTGCTCTATCAACGCCAAGGTTTGGTTCGTTATAAGCGCATTGTCAGCGTCGTTGCGACGGTTTTGATACTGCTGGCGGCGATCAGTCTGGTAAAAACCGCAGCACAGGGAGAGATTGTTTACTACGCCCTGGGCGACTGGCAGCCACCGTTTGGTATCGTCTTGGTGCTTGATCGTCTTTCGGCTCTAATGCTGTTGATTACCGCTCTATTGGCGGTCGGTGCGGTGGTGTTTGCCTGCGCCGGGGACGATGAAAAAGGCAGTAACTTCCATGGTCTGTTTCAGTGGCAGCTGTTGGGTATTAACGGCGCCTTTTTAACCGGTGACCTGTTCAACCTGTTTGTGTTTTTCGAAGTACTACTGCTCGCCTCTTATGCCCTGCTGCTGCATGGCGGAGGCAAGGCGCGCATTCAGGCAAGCGTTCACTATGTGGTTTTGAACCTGGCGGGTTCATCGCTTTTCCTAATTGCCGTGGGCATTCTTTATGGCGCCACCGGCACGCTCAACATGGCCGATATGGGGCAGCGTTTAGTGGACCTGCCTGCCGAGCGCCAGGGTTTGGTGACGGCGGGTGCACTCATGCTGCTAGTGGTGTTTGGCTTAAAGGCCGCTATCGTACCGCTGTATTTCTGGCTGCCACGTGCTTACGCAGCGGCGCCCGCGCCGGTAGCGGCTCTGTTTGCCATCATGACCAAAGTCGGCATTTACGCGATCCTGCGCGTGTACTCGCTTATCTTTAGCGAAAGCGCAGGCACGCTTGACGCGCTAGAACAGTCCTGGATTTGGTGGCTGGCATTGGCAACCCTTGCGGTGGCTGGCATAGGCGTTATTGCCGCACGTGATTTGCGTCTGCTGGTTGCCTATCTGGTGCTTATTTCTGTGGGTACGCTGCTTGCTGGCGTCGGCATGCGCTCGCCTCAAGCTATTTCGGCCCTGCTTTATTACCTGATGCATACCACGCTAATCACCGGTGGGCTTTTCCTGCTGGCGGAAATGATCGGCCTGCAGCGGGGTAAAGCGGGTACGCGTATCGTCAAAGGCCGCCCTATGGTGCAAGGCAATGCCTTGGCGCTGCTGTTCTTTATCGGGGCTATCGCGGTTATTGGCATGCCGCCACTATCAGGGGCCGTGGGTAAGGCATTGATGCTTAACGCAGCAGAAGGTACCCAGCGCCTGTGGTTATGGCCACTGCTGTTACTCGCAAGCTTGGCATCGCTCGTCGCTCTTTCCCGGGCAGGTTCTACCCTGTTCTGGAGAAGCCACCGCGGTAGTTTCAGCGGCAGCCGTTTGGCGCGTCGTCAATGGTTTGGGGTCGTCTGGCTACTCAGCGCGGCGCCTATTCTGGTCGCTCTGGCAGGCCCGATAAGCGACTACACTCAAGCCACGGCCGAACAGCTAAGCCACCCACAACGCCTGATTGATACGTTAATTTCTAACGCTGGGGAGGCACCATGATTGCGCCGCGTTCTTGGTTACCAACACCGGTTCTATCGATTCTGCTACTCATCGTATGGCTGCTGCTAGCGCGCAGCTATGCATTTGGACAGTTCGTACTAGGCGGTGCGCTGGCGATTCTGATTCCCCTGCTCACCTACCGCTTCTGGGATTCAAAGCCGCGTATAAAGAAGCCCTTCAAACTGCTGCGCTACGTGCTTCGCGTGTTAGGTGATATTGTCACCGCTAACTTCGAAGTGGCCTATTTAATTGCCAACCCGTGGCGCACGCTGAAACCGCATTTCATCGAATACCCCCTGATGCTCGAGGAACGCTTTACCATTACCCTGCTGGCCAGCACCATTAGCCTCACGCCGGGTACGGTATCGGCAAATTTGCGGCTGGACGGCAAATCGCTGTTGATTCATGCGTTAAATGTGGATGATGAAGAAGCTTTGATCGAACAAATTCGCGAGCGTTACGAGCGGCCGCTTAAGGAGATTTACGAATGTTAGATGCTGCGTTGTATATCACCTTAACGCTGGTAGTGCTGGCGTTGCTGATGAACCTGTTCCGCTTGACCGTGGGCCCGGACATGCCGGATAGGGTGCTGGCACTGGATACCATGTACGTCAACTCCATCGCTTTGATCGTACTGCTTGGGCTTTGGCTGAACAGCAAAACCTATTTCGAATCGGCACTGCTGATTGCCATGCTTGGCTTTATCAGCACCGTGGCCGTGTGCAAATACATTCTGCGCGGAGACATTATCGAATGATGACGCGATTAATGACGGCCCGCTATAAGGAGGCATTTCAATGTCGCTACTCGTAGAAGCCATTACTTCGCTATTGCTGATTGCAGGCGGTGTGTTTGTATTTATCGGCTCGTTGGGTATGGCGCACTTGCGCGATTTTTATATGCGCTTACACGGACCTACCAAGGCCACCACGCTGGGCATTGGCTGTATGCTGATTGCCTCAATGCTGTATTTCTGGAGTCTTGACGGCAAGCCGGATATTCAGGAAATGTTGATTACGCTGTTTCTGTTTATTACCGCGCCGGTTAGCGCACATTTGCTGGCCAAAACGGGTTTGCATATGCAGCTTCGCCATACGGACACCACCGGCGGCAAGCCTTTTGAGTTACGCGACGAGGAAGTCGGTGATAAGCCCGTCCCCCATCCCGATAAAGGCCACGGCTAAAAAAGCACGTATCTAACCGACAAAGCGCTGGCAAACTGCCAGCGCTTTTTTTTAAGCCATGCTTCAAGCCAGGGGAAGCATGATGAAGATTAAAAACATTAGTTATGAACAGTAGTGAGCGGCGGCACTTTCCAGTAAGCTCCACTGCGATTTTGACCATCTTGAGGTGAATGTATGTGGAGCCTCCTACGCCTGTCTGCCATAACGCTCTCGTTGGTTATGGTCGCCGGTTGCTCAGACCCCAAAATAGATACTAGCTCGATGCCGGCCGCGGTTGTCTCAATTGAGAATGTACGTGAGGCAATGCCTGCTTATAAGCGCGATGAGTTTGATAAAGCGCTCGCGATCATGGCAATGCCCAGCTTTAGCAGCGTGGCGCTACTTAGCCCCCAGCGTATGAATGCAGCGGAAATCGCTGAGTCTGCCAACGTGCGCATGCATGGTTTAACGGGCGATCAGGTAATTGACCGCGCCGACGATATTTTACGTGAAAGGCGCGCCAGAGAGCGCGAACAGGCTATTACAACGCTTGCCCGGTTGACTGAAAAGCAAACGCAGGCTGAAAAAGACCGCGAGCATCGGGAGCGCTTTAGTATTGATAGCGCGCGCTACTATATGAGCCAAAGCCCTTACGGCACGCCGGAGCCAGCAGTGGATATTGAGGTTACCAATAACACTGAGCAGGCCGTCTCGCAGGTATTTTTAAGAGGTGTGGTGACCAGCACTGAGCGATCCGTTCCCTGGATTGATGAAACGTTCTACTACGTGATCGCAGGCGGCCTTGAAGCAGGTGAAACGGCTACATGGCGCCTGGCGCCTAACCGCTTCAGCGCATGGGGTAATACGCAGATACCCAGCAATGTAACGCTTACAGTAACGGTGGAAGGCCTTAACGATGCACAAGGTAACCCGCTATGGGACTCGCCAGCACTTAGCGAAAGCGAAGCGGCAAGGCTTGAACACCTGAGTCACGAGTATCAAGGCGTGGCGCTCTCCTCGATCATGTAACTGATAGATTCATCAGACCATTAACCATGAGTCGGTATGTTACGCACCGACTCATTGGTTACGAGCAAAACGCTTAATCGATCAAATCCGTTTGACGATAGCCAATCAGATACAACACAGCGTCAATGCCCAGCGTAGAGATAGCCTGACGCGCCTGGGCGCGCACCAGTGGTTTGGCCCGAAACGCGATGCCCAACCCCGCCTTAGCCAACATTTTGAGATCGTTGGCCCCATCGCCCACGGCAATGGTCTGCTCCAGCGTAAAGCCTTCACGCAGTGCGATCTGCTCCAAAAGCTCTGCTTTACGCTCGGCATCAACGATAGGTGCCTTCACTTCACCGGTGACCTTACCGTTTTCAATTACCAGCTCATTGGCATGAATCTCATCAAAGCCAAGCTTCTCCTGTAAATGACAGGCAAAGTAGGTAAAGCCGCCGGACAGAATCACGGTGCGGTAGCCAAAGCGCTTTAAGTTAGCCATTAACCGCTCAACGCCGTCCATCAACGGCAGCTCTTCGGCGATCTTGATCAACACCGACTCATCGAGGCCTTTAAGCTTGCTCATGCGTTCGCGAAAGCTTTCCTGGAAGTCCAGCTCGCCACGCATGGCGCGCTCGGTCACCTCGGCAACCTCATCACCCACCCCGTGATGCCGGGCCAGCTCATCGATCACTTCGGCTTTGATCAGCGTGGAATCCATATCGAAGCACACCAGGCGACGATGACGACGCCAGATCGAGTCTTCCTGAATGGCAATATCCACGCCATGCTCGGCGCCTAGCGCCAACGCCTTTTCACGCAGCGCTTCGATATTGGCATCATCCCCACGAAGCCAACACTCGACGCAGGCACCGCCAGCAGGCGCGCTACCATCCAGCAACTCACGCCCTGAAAGCCGATGAATCAGCTCGACCGTTAAACCAAACTCGGCCGTTAGAATGCCGACTTCGGCCAGGATGCCTGCCGGTAAATTCGGCGCCAGCAGCGTCAAAATCAGCCGAGGCTGGCTTGCTTCATTGCTCCAGCGCTGATAATCATCGGGGTTAACCTTAATCGCCTGCACATCCAGCCCTAGCGCGTCGCCCGCTTCACTTAGCGTCGCCTCCAAGGCATTATCGTGCTCAAGCCCCACCAGCGCTTCCAGGGAAAGCATGCCAAACGTCACGCTTTGGTTGATATCCAAAAGCTGCGCCCCCGTGCTGGCAAATGCTTTGCCCAGGCCCTCTAGCTGGCCGGGGCGTGCCACACCCGTTGCGCGAATCAAACAACGTTTTGTCATGAGTTACTCTCCCGCCTCTAGCCGGTCAACTTTTTGGAAGCCGCGCGGCAACTTACTGCCTCGCCGACCTCTTTCGCCGCGATAATATGCCAAATCATCCGCCTTGAGCGTGAGTTTTCGCTTACCGGCGTGAATCAGCAACGCATCGGTTGCGCTGAGAATGGTAATATCACGTACGAACTCTTCCCGGCGTGTAGCCCTGGGGCCGGGGATATCGAGCATCTTATTGCCTTTGCCCTTGGTCATTTCAGGCAGCTGCTCAAGCGGAAACAGCAGTAACCGGCCTTCGTTAGACACCGACGCTACCCAAAGCTCTTCACCATCAGGCACTTCGATCGGTGCCATTACGCTGCAGCCTTTGGGTACGCTGAGCACCGCTTTACCGGCTTTATTTTTACCAGTGAGTGCATCCAGGCGGGCCATAAAGCCGTAACCACCGTCGCTTGCCAATACAAAGCGCCGCTCAGGCGGGGCAAGCATTAGCCCTGCCATTTGCGCCCCTGCCGATACATTCGCCCGCCCAGTCACTGGTTCACCCTGGCCCCGCGCGCTGGGCAGGTTGTGGGCGGCCAAGGTATAAGCGCGCCCCGTATCATCCAGCAGTACTAGAGGCTGATTGGTTTTACCCCGGGCCGCCAGATGGAAACTATCCCCGGCTTTATAGGAAAGCCCCTCTGGATCAATATCATGGCCTTTGGCGGCGCGGATCCAGCCTTTATCAGACAGCACCACGGTGATCGGGTCGGCACCCAGCAGCTCGACTTCCGAAAGCGCCTTGGCTTCACTGCGCTCAACCAGCGGTGAGCGGCGCTCGTCGCCGTGCTCTTTACCCGCCGCGCGGATCTCTTTTTCGATCAGCGTGGTCAGTTTTGCTTCGCTTCCCAGCAGCCCCTGGAGCTGTTTCCGTTCTTTTTCCAGCTCATCCTGCTCGCCGCGAATCTTCATCTCTTCAAGCTTGGCAAGATGACGCAGGCGTAGCTCGAGAATCGCTTCCGCCTGACGCTCTGAGAGACTAAAGGCGGTGATGAGTGAAGCTTTCGGGTCATCTTCCTCGCGAATAATCCGGATCACTTCGTCAAGGTTGAGATAGGCTGTCAGCAAACCTTCCAAAATATGCAGACGATCTTCAACCTTACCTAAGCGGTGCTCCAATCGACGGCGCACCGTAGTGCGGCGAAAGCGTAGCCACTCACCCAGCATGTCGGGCAGGGACATGACCCGCGGACGGCCATCCAGGCCGATCACGTTCATATTCACCCGCACGTTCTTTTCCAGATCCGTGGTGGCAAACAGGTGGGCCATAAGCGACTCAACGTCCACCCGGCTGGAGCGCGGCTCAATGACCAGGCGCGTGGGCTCTTCATGGGTCGACTCATCGCGAAGATCAGCAACCATGGGCAGCTTCTTGGCCTGCATCTGCGCGGCGATCTGTTCAAGCACTTTGGCACCGCTGACCTGGTAAGGCACTGCGGTGATCACGATATTGGCGTCTTCACGAACATAGCGAGCGCGCAGTTTTACCGAGCCGCGGCCTGACTCATAAAGCTTACGCAGGTCGGCTGGGGGAGTGATGATTTCTGCGTCTGTCGGAAAATCAGGCGCGGGCACAAACGCCATCAAGTCGGTCGTGGTCGCTTGAGGGTTGCGCAGCAAATGGCAGGTAGCTTCGACCACTTCACCAACGTTATGCGGCGGTATATCCGTGGCCATCCCTACCGCAATCCCGGTACCGCCATTGAGCAGTACATGGGGTAGCTTGGCAGGCAGCACGAGAGGCTCCTGCATGGTGCCGTCAAAATTGGGCACCCAATCGACAGTACCCTGGCCTAATTCGCCCAACAGCACTTCGGAAAACTTGGAGAGTTTGGCTTCGGTATAGCGCATAGCCGCGAACGACTTGGGATCGTCCGGGCTTCCCCAGTTACCCTGGCCATCGACCAAGGGGTAGCGATAGCTAAACGACTGCGCCATCAGCACCATGGCTTCGTAACAGGCGCTGTCGCCATGCGGGTGAAACTTACCCAGTACGTCGCCCACGGTACGCGCTGACTTTTTGTACTTGGCGTTGGCGTGAAGCGCCAACTCACGCATGGCGTAAATGATCCGCCGCTGCACAGGCTTCATGCCGTCGCCAATATTGGGCAGCGCACGGTCTAAAATGACGTACATCGAGTAGTCGAGGTACGCTTTTTCGGTATAGTCGCGCAAGGAGAGACGTTCGACGTCGCCTTCCGCTACCTGAATATCCATGGTCATCGGGAGTTATACCTCAATGTCTGCGAGGTTGCCGTAATCTTCCAGCCATTTCTTGCGGTCGCTAGCGCGCTTCTTGGCGAGCAGCATATCCATCATTTCCATGGTGCCGTCGCCCTCTTCCAGCGTTAGCTGTACCAGGCGTCGGGTTTCGACCGCCATGGTGGTTTCTCGCAGCTGTAGCGGGTTCATTTCACCCAGGCCCTTGAAGCGCTGCACGTTTGGGGTGCCACGTTTTTTGGACAGCTGTTTGAGAATGGCATTTTTTTCGCTCTCATCGAGGGCGTAGTGGACCTCTTTACCTAAATCGATGCGGTAAAGGGGTGGCATGGCGACAAACACGCGGCCGGCATCCACTAGCGCGGGGAAATGGCGTACAAACAGCGCGCACAGCAGCGTGGCAATGTGCAGCCCGTCAGAGTCCGCATCGGCAAGAATACAAATCTTGTGGTAGCGCAGCTTTTCAAGATTCGCGCTACTGGGGTCCGCGCCAATGGCAACCGCAATGTCATGAACTTCCTGAGAGCCATAAATGTCGTGGGTCTCGACTTCCCAGGTATTCAAAATCTTACCGCGCAGCGGAAGAATAGCCTGAGTTTCACGGTTACGGGCCTGCTTGGCGCTGCCCCCGGCCGAGTCACCCTCCACCAGAAACAGCTCGCTAAGCGACGGGTCCTGCCCCGAGCAGTCAGCAAGCTTGCCCGGAAGCGCCGGGCCTGACGTAACCTTTTTACGGGCGACTTTCTTAGCCTTTTTCTGGCGATGCTGGGCGGCGCTGATTACCAGTTCCGCCAGTTGCTCGGCTTGATCAATATGGTGGTTTAGCCACAGTGAGAACGCATCTTTTACGACGCCCGATACAAAGCCTGCAATGGTGCGTGAGGAGAGGCGCTCTTTGGTTTGCCCGGCAAACTGGGGGTCGAGCATTTTCACCGAGAACACGAAAGAGGCGCGCTCCCAAAGATCATCTGCGGTGAGCTTTATACCGCGCGGAAGCAGACTGCGATATTCACAAAACTCGCGCAGTGCATCCAGTAATCCAGAGCGAAAGCCATTAACGTGGGTGCCGCCTTGCGGCGTGGGAATCAGGTTAACGTAGCTTTCCAGCAACGATTCACCACCTTCAGGCAGCCATTGAATGGCCCAGTCCACGCCATGCTCGTCATCACTGAAGTGACCGACAAACGGAGCGTTGGGCAATACTTCATAGCCATCGGTGGCTTCCGCCAGATAGTCGCGCAGGCCGTCAGCGTAGGCCCACTCGGTTTTAGTGCCATCTGGCTCAACCAGCGTAACGGCAAGCCCTGGGCAGAGTACTGCCTTGGCACGCAGCAGGTGCTTGAGCCTTGAAACCGCAAGTTTGGGGCTGTCGAAATAGCTTTCATCGGGCCAGAACCGCACCAGAGTTCCCGTGGCGCGTTTGGTAGCCTTGCCTATTTCATGCAGGTTTTCGACTTTTTCACCATGCTCAAAGGCAATCGCATGACGCGCGCCGTCACGAGTTACTTCTACTTCCAGGCGCCGTGAAAGCGCGTTGACGACCGAGACGCCCACGCCGTGAAGGCCACCGGAAAACCGATAGCTCGAAGAGGAGAACTTACCGCCTGAGTGCAGCTTGGTAAGAATCAGCTCCACCCCTGAAACGCCATGCTCGGGGTGAAGGTCAATCGGCATACCTCGGCCGTCATCCTGAACCTCGATGCCCCCATCGCTGTGCAACATGACACGCATAAAAGAGGCGTGGCCGGCCAGCGCTTCGTCCACGCTGTTATCGATCACCTCCTGAGCAAGGTGATTGGGCCGTGAGGTATCGGTGTACATACCGGGACGCTTACGTACCGGCTCGAGCCCTGACAGGACTTCGATAGAACTCGCGCCGTACTGAGAGGCATCAAACTGGGTCATGTAACGTCGGTTCCTGAAGGGTAAAGCTGGCAGCTGCCTGTGATTCGTACAGGCAGCTGACAAAGATCGCTAGAATAGCAAAAAGCTGTATATCCAGCCATGCCTTTTACTTGATTAAGAAAAGTGCTGCATGCATTTATAGCTACCGCGGCAGCTACTTATCCTGCTCGGCGGCCCAGAACGCTTCGATCAAGCCGCGGCTGGAGGCATCCATACGCGAGACATCCCCTTCGCCGTCGATAATCGCCTGGGTATCGGTGGCAATCTGCTTACCAAGCTCCACGCCCCACTGGTCAAACGGATTGATATCCCAGATGACCGCTTGCACGAACACCTTGTGCTCATAAAGCGCAATCAAAGCGCCCAGGCTGTGAGGGGTAAGCTTATCCAGCAGCACTGTAGTCGATGGCTGGTTGCCGCGGTAGCGTTTGTGCTCAGGGCGTGGTCCATCATCTTCTAAGGCGTCATCGCCCAGCATTAGAACGCGGGATTGGGCGAAGCAGTTGGCAAGCGCCAGCCGGTGCTGTGCTTTAAGGTGGCGGCGGGTGTCCGGGTCTTCGACCTCATCATAACGCTTGAGCGGGGCGATAAAGTCACACACAACCGACTGGGTGCCCTGGTGAAGCAATTGATAAAACGCGTGCTGGGCGTTGGGGCCCAGCTGCCCCCAAAGTACCGGGCAGGTCGAATAGCTGACCGCCTGGCCCTGGCGGGTGACCGACTTGCCGTTGGACTCCATTTCCAACTGCTCAAGATAGGCGGCAAAATATTCCAGACGGCCATCGTAAGGCAGGATCGAGTGAGCGCGGATATCCAAAAAGTTGACGTTCCAGATACCGGCCAGGGCCAGCAGTACGGGCAGATTGTCTTCCATGGGTGCTTCACTGAAGTGGCGGTCCATGGCATGGGCACCGGCCAGCAGTTCGCGAAAATGCGCCATACCCACGACCAGGGCAATCGGCAAACCAATCGTGCCCCACAGCGAGTAGCGCCCGCCTACCCACTCCCAGAATTTAAGCTGATGATCTGGTGCAATCCCCCACTCGCTCATTTTCTCGGGGCTGGCCGACACACCGATAAAATGCTGACGTACGATAAGCTCAGCGCTCACCGGTGGAGCGCTGACAAAATCACTATGCTGAGTTAAACGGCCCAACAGCCAGTCTCTGGCCGTATTGGCGTTGGAGAGCGTATCAATAGTGGTAAACGACTTTGAAGAAAGTACAAAGATGGTCGTTTCGGGATTTAGACGCCCTAAATAATCGGCCAGCTGCGAACCGTCCATTGTCGAGGCAAAATGCACCTCAACGGGATGAATATTCTCAGGCCGGTAGTCAGCCAGTGCGTGCGTCACCATTAACGGCCCTAGGTCCGAGCCGCCGACGCCTAAATTCACCACATGGCGAATGGGCTTGCCCGTCGCCCCGCGCCACTGCCCGGCGTGCAAACGACACACCAAGCGCTCCATTTGCGCCAGACTTTCCTGAACCCCCGCCACTACGTCTTCGCCTTCAACGTTCAGCGTTGCATCGGCCGGCAACCGCAGCGCGGTATGCAGCGCCGGGCGGTTCTCGCTGACGTTAACCCGCTTACCGCTCAGCAGAGCATCAATGGCCCCCGGTACGCCGGCATCCTGGGCCAGGGCTAACAGGTGCTCTAGCGTATCGTCATCCCAGCGCTGCTTGGAAAGATCTAGCGTCAGGCCTGCCACATGACGGGTAAAGTGTGACCAGCGGCTGCGATCCGAGCCAAACAACGTCTTTAAATGAACGCTTTTGAGTTCCTCGGCATGCTGTTTTAGTGTCTGCCAAGCGGGCAGTTTATCGGGGGTAGCGCGTGATGCTGAGGCCATTTGCCGTCTCCTGTGGCGTCGAACCATGCAGCTCGGGTCTGTTCTGGTCAAAGTAGGGCGCGTAAACTATTACCCCCTTTTGATGACCCCCGGCTTGCCAATGAGTAATGCATCTTACCGTGACGCTATCTTTTCGACACCCCTTGATCGAGTGGCGCGCTTCTCTTTCGATGAGCAGGTGGTTGCCTGCTTCCCTGACATGATCCGCCGCTCGGTACCGGGCTACGGCCAGATCCTGGGTATGCTCAGCCTGATTGCCCAGCGCCACCTTCGCCATGGCGGTCACGTCTATGACCTGGGCTGCTCGCTCGGCGCCTCGGGCCTCGCTCTGGCAGGCGCGCTGAAACCTGATGCGTTTCGCTATACGGGTGTCGATCTTTCGCCCGCCATGGTGGAGCGCGCCCGGCAAACGTTCAGTGAAGAGTGCCCTGAACATGCCATGAGCGTGGAAGAAGCCGATATCCGCACGCTCGAGTATGCGCCATCAGGCATGATCATTCTTAACTTTACGCTGCAGTTTTTGCCCCCCGCCGACCGGGATGCGCTATTAAAGCAGCTGTTTGACGCCCTTGAGCCCGGCGGCGTGCTGGTGTTATCTGAAAAAACCGTTGATGTAGATGAGCGGGATAATGCATGGCGGGTCGAGCGCTACCACGACTTCAAGCGCGCCAACGGTTACAGCGACATGGAGATCAGCCAAAAGCGTACCGCGCTTGAAAACGTGTTAGTGCCTGATACGTTGGATGCGCTGCATCAGCGCTTACAGCAGGCAGGCTTCCCACGTACGGTAACGTGGTTCCAGTACCTGAACTTTGCCTCTGTCATTGCGTTTAAGGAGAGCTAAGTGGAACTCCCTGATGATCACCGTGCGCTTTATCAGGCATTTTTAGACCAGGGCTTAACGACTTGGCTGGCTAAATTACCCGAGCAGCTGGCCCGGGGGCTTGACCGCCAGCGCCATGGCGATCTGCCGGCCTGGGAAAAAGCCGTGGCCAAACTGCCACCTCTACCTGCACAGCGCGACGTTCAGCTCGATAGCGATACGGTAACGGTGGAGCTTGCGCTCAGCGATAGCCAACAGCGCCAGTGTTTTAACCTGCTGCGTAAGCTGGCTCCGTGGCGCAAAGGCCCTTTTCAGCTGGGCGGCATTGATATCAAGACCGAGTGGCGCTCCGACTGGAAGTGGCAGCGCGTCGCGCCTCATCTAGCGCCACTGAAATACCGCAAGGTGCTGGATGTAGGCGGCGGCAGCGGCTACCACGCCTGGCGAATGACCGGTGCTGGGGCTGCATTCGTGTTGGTGATTGATCCTTCGCCGCGCTTTTACTGGCAGTTTCAGGCGGTGCGCCACTTCGTAGGCGATGCCGATGGCGGGCGCACTCAGTTCCTTCCCGTGGGTATCGAGGACATACCGGAAAACCTCGGCTTTTTCGATACCGTGTTCTCCATGGGCGTGCTGTACCACCGCGCCTCCCCTTTCGAGCACCTTCAACAGCTGAAAGCAGCCCTGGCGCCGGGTGGCGAACTGGTGCTGGAAACGCTGGTGGTGGAAGGCGACAAGCAAACGGTGTTTGTGCCCGGCGAGCGCTACGCCGCGATGCCCAACGTCTACTTTCTACCCTCCTCCAAGGCGCTCTGCCACTGGCTCAGCCGCTGCGGCTTTACCAATATCCGCGTGGTCGATGAAGCAGTCACCACATTGGACGAGCAGCGCTCCACCGAGTGGATGACCTATCAGTCGCTGGTCGACTTTCTCGACCCCGATGACCGCACTCGCACCATCGAGGGCTACCCTGCGCCACGGCGGGCGGTGATCATGGCTAACAAGCCAGGATAAGCTGTAAATAGCGTTTGAAATTAGTGCTTAACGGCGCAAGATCACCAGCCAGCGGCCCAGGTTCAACATGCTGGCAAGTGAAGCCGCGACATAGGTAAACGCACAGGCGGTTAACACGTGACGCGCACCCGCCATGTCGTAGGGCGGCACATAATCTTTTAAAAGAGGCAGTGCGCGGTTGAAGCTGGCATCGAATTCAACTGGTAGCGTCACCAGGTGAACCAACGCGGCGGTACCGAAGCTAATCACCGCCATGCCAATCACTAACGCCAAACCGCCCGGCACGCGCGTCAACAAGAATAAAAACGGCGCGGCCATCATTAGAATGGCCCCCATCTTTTCTGCCTTTTGGGCAACGCCCACCAAGCGGCTGCGCGCCAGCAGCGGCGCATAGCCTTGATGATGCTGTATGGCATGACCCACTTCATGGGCGGCAACGGTTACCGCCGTGAGTGACCGCCCATCGTAATGATCGGGCGAAAGGCGCACACAGCGCGTTTCAGGATCGTAATGATCGCCAAACTCGGTCCGTTCAACGCTTACTTCATCGACACCCAGGCGCCGCAGCAAATGCTCGGCAAGCTCGGCCCCGGTACCCGGGTAATCGTCGCGGCCGCGCTGGTGACGCTTAAGCACCCACTTTGCCCATACGTTGGGCAGTATAAAAACCGCGAGTAACAGCACGATGAGTAGAACGACCATGATGACTTAGCATCCGAAATGGGAAGATAGTGGAAAGCTTCGTTTTATCATGGTCAGACAACAACGACGTTAAGGCAAGGCTTACCCTTGCGCTTCACGGCGCTCTTCTTCGAGATGCTCTTTTACATCGCGCTCGACTGCCTGTAGGCCACGCGCCGAAATATCGCCATTGGCGTGGGCGTGCTCAGCAATCAATACGCTGTCGGGGGCGAGTACCAAGTCGCACTGGGAATCTACCAGTTCATCACGAAGCCGTTGAATAGCCTGTTCGCGTTCAGGGTCTTTATCCACGCGACGGATATAGATAGCTTTGATACGCCCAGGGTAAGCCTTGACGATCTCGGCATATACTTCTGGGTCGTGTTGCCCGCTATCGCCAATCAAAATGCACGGTAGCTCATCGAACAGCGTCAACATTCGATCAATTAACATGCGCTTGTGATCCTCGGCACGGCGCGGCCAGGGGTGACGTAATGAAATCCCCCACTCGCGTAGAAAAAGAATCGGGCCAACCGGAATCCGGTTGAGCTGAAAGAACGTTTCGAGCATTTCGTAAATAGCCCAGGGCCCGCGGGATACATACAAAATGGGTCGTTCGGCCTTCTCACTTTCGCCGCGGTGCAGGGCCTGATATAGCGAGGCGACACCTGGAAATGCCGTGCGCCGATGCGGTTTGCGTACAAAGAGGCGATAAAGCATCTTCAGCTTTTCGGCAACGCCGGTAAACATGACGGTGTCATCAATATCGCTAATGATCAGCAGATCTGTTTCCGGTGGCGGTACGTATACCTCAACGTTAGTACGTACAGGCGACTGGTTTTCTGCATGCACCATGATATCCGCTCGATGCCAGGAAACATCGATAGGCAGCGAATGGGTAATCGGAAGGTGTGCATCGAAATATCCGTCCCGATCAGTCATCAACGTTAGCTGGTTTTGACCGATGCTAATGTCCACCTGTGCATTAGCGAGGCCGCGGCGAAAAATTCGTCGGGTAACGTCGGCCGTATCACGCAACATGCCGCGTCGCGGAATAGCGCGGCCAAGGGCGGCTTGGCGAAATACCCGCCCCATTACGAACACTTCTTCAGACGAGCCGTAGCCGCGGTAAGGATGAACAACCATCCCCCCGCGGCCACGGTCTCGCTTCATGGGTTTTGCAGCAGTATGGACAAGCCTTTTTACAAAGCTTGCCCACGGGCTAAACCACGACATTAAGCGTGCTGACCAGAATGACGACCTTCTTGAAGCTCTTCCAAGAGTTTGGCATTGAAGGCGTCTAGGTCTTTAGGCGTTCGGCTGGTGACAAAACCACTATCCACCACGACTTTTTCATCGACCCACTCAGCGCCAGCATTACGTAAATCCTGCGCGATGCTAGGCACCGACGTCAGCCGACGTCCATCAACCACACCGGCATTGATTAAAATCCACGGGGCGTGGCAAATAGCAGCTACGGGCTTACCGGCCTGGAAAAATGCTTTTACGAAGCTTAACGCGTCTTCATTAACTCGCAGCTCGTCTGGGTTAAACAAGCCACCCGGCAGTACCAAAGCGTGGTAATCGGATTCGTTAACATCGGCAAGCGCTTTATCAGCCTCGTAGGTATCGCCCCAATCTGTTTCAGCCCAGGCACGAATACCTTTACCGTCAGGCGTCACAATATGTACTTCGACACCGGCATTTTTGAGCGCATCGCGCGGTGAGCTTAATTCAGCCTCTTCAAAACCATCGGCAGCAACAATTGCGACACGTTTACCATTCAGTGCTTGGTTCATCATGCTCTCCTTTTCGTGATGAGGTGTGCGTTAAAAACGCCCTATTAGTGTGGCGCATCCTGAGTGAGCGTCAAGCGAATGGCCCTATTGTTTAGCCTTTCTTAATTTAACAGATACGAAAAAGCCCGCTTCTAACGAAGCGGGCTAAGGTATTGATCAAACGTAATTTAGCGCTTGAATAAGGCGTTAATGTCTTTAGCTTCCCAATGCGGGAAATGCTTGCGCACCAGCGCGTTCAGGTCACGCTCAAAGGCAGTCCAATCGGTAGTGGATGCATCGGTAGCGCTATGCGCGGCTACCGCACGTATCATCCCCGCGCCTACCGTGACGTTGGTTAGTCGATCGACGATGATAAAGCTACCCGTTTTAGGGCTGTTGCGATAATTATCGATCGGCACCGTAGCGGTAAGCTCAATTTCGCAGCGCGCAATCGCATTAAGCTCTAATACGTCAGTGGCGTGTTTTTCAAGCGTGTTGACATCGACCTGATACTCGATCGCACTGACCTGCCCGGAAAGATCGCGGGTCGCGAGTTTAAAGTCGTAGAGCTTACCCGGCTTCAGCGCTTCTTCGTGCATCCAGACCACGTCGGCGGTAAACGCATTGGAAAGCGGTACGTCGGCCTCTGCGCTCACCAGCCAGTCACCACGGGAAATATCGATTTCGTCTTCAAGCGTCACGGTGATGGCCTGCCCCGGGTAGGCTTCACTCAAATCACCATCAAAAGTAACTATCCGCGCCACTTTTGACACCTTGCCTGAAGGCAGGGCTTTTACCGCCTGACCTGGGCGCAGAACGCCAGCAGCCAGCGTGCCGCAGTAGCCACGAAAATCCAGGTTCGGCCGGTTGACGTACTGCACGGGCAAACGCAGATCCGTCAGATTATCATCCTGGCTGATTTGGGTATTTTCGAGTAATTCAATCAGCGTTTCACCGCTATACCACGGGGTATGTTCACTGCGGTTAACCACGTTATCGCCGTTTAGCGCCGACATGGGTACAAACTGAATGTCACGCGCCTGCAAATTGGTGGCAAACGCGTGGTATTCCGCTTTGATTTCTGCAAAGCGCTGCTCGGAAAAGCCGACTAAATCCATCTTATTGACGGCAATTACCAAGTGCTGAATACCCAGCAGGTCAGCAATAAAGCTGTGCCGGCGCGTTTGGGTCTGCACACCGTAACGCGCGTCAATCAGGATAATCGCCAGGCTTGCCGTAGAGGCGCCGGTGGCCATATTGCGTGTGTACTGCTCATGCCCTGGCGTATCGGCAATGATAAATTTGCGCTTATCTGTGGAGAAGAACCGGTAGGCCACATCAATGGTAATGCCCTGCTCGCGCTCGGACTGCAAACCATCGACCAACAGCGCCAGATCCACCGTATCACCAGTGGTACCGCTGGTCTTGGAGGCCAGGGTAATCGCGGCGAGCTGATCTTCGAAGATCATCTTGGAGTCGTGCAGCAACCGGCCGATCAGCGTCGATTTGCCGTCGTCCACGCTGCCGCAGGTAATGAACCGCAGAAGGTCCTTGTTTTCATGCTCGTGCAGGTACTGCTCGATATTGTCGGCGATCAAATTGGACTGGTGAGACATCAGAAGTACCCCTCGCGCTTTTTCTTCTCCATGGAACCTACCTGATCGCGATCGATGGCGCGGCCACTGCGCTCGCTGGTCCGGGTCAGGAGCATTTCCTGAATGATTTCCGGTAGCGTTGCGGCTTCTGATTCCACCGCACCGGTCAGCGGATAGCAGCCCAGCGTTCTAAAGCGCACCGATTTTTCTTCGGGCACTTCACCTGGCGCCAGCGGCAGGCGGTCGTCATCCACCATCACCTGCATGCCGTCACGCTCGACTATCGGGCGCTTGGCGGAGAAGTACAGTGGTACAATCGGGATCGATTCCAGATAGATGTACTGCCAGATATCAAGCTCGGTCCAGTTGGAAAGCGGGAACACGCGAATTGATTCCCCCTTGTTGACCTTGGCGTTGTAGACGTTCCAAAGCTCCGGGCGCTGATTTTTGGGGTCCCAGCGGTGGTACTTGTCGCGGAAGGAGTAGACGCGCTCCTTGGCGCGCGAGGCTTCCTCATCGCGCCGGGCACCGCCGAAAGCGGCATCAAAACCGTACTTGTCCAGCGCCTGCTTAAGCGCCTGGGTTTTCATAATATCGGTATATTTCGCGCTGCCATGGTCGAACGGGTTGATATTGGCTGCCCGCCCCTCTTCGTTGGTGTGCACGATCAGCTCCATGCCCGCTTCGGAGGCCATGCGGTTACGAAACTCGATCATTTCGCGAAACTTCCAGGTGGTATCCACGTGCATCAGGGGAAACGGCGGCGTACCGGGATAAAATGCCTTACGCGCCAGATGCAGCATCACCGAGGAGTCTTTACCGATCGAATACAGCATGACCGGGTTACTGAATTCAGCCGCCACTTCACGAATGATGTGAATGGACTCGGCTTCTAGCTGTTTTAGGTGCGTTTGACGCGCGGCATCAAGTGCGCCAGGCACCTCACGCCGCGGCGTCGAAGAGAGTGTGGAGAACTGAGTCATGGTCTACTACCTCACAAAACAAGCCGATTCTTATAAGCTTGCAGTACACGCTGAATTAAAACGTTATACGCTCGATTGTGAGTAGAGTAACGCCGAGTTAATAATAACCCAAAAGAATTAATAACTATCTTTTTATTCTTTTATGAAATAAGCAACATAGAAAGCGTGATATCGTCTAGACATCAACGCGTTCAACCCAGGTTTGCCACTCTTCACCGTTAAGATCCACTACTCGATAACCAGGCCTTGAGGCTTCATCGATGGTGAACGTTTCGGCACCCGGCATAAACTGATCCGACATCGCCGGGCAACCATAGACGTCTACACGTCCGCCATCCGCTAACCCGATGTGCTGGGCATACGCCTGATGCGCGTGGCCGAACAGTACGATCTTGACCTGCGGGTAAGCGCTCAGCACCTGCCAAAACGCCTCCCGGTCCTGCAAACCGATAGCATCCATCCAGCTAGCGCCAACGTCTACCGGCGGATGATGCATGGCGATCAGCACGGGACGGTCGTCCTCTTTAAGTAGTGCAGACAACGCCTTCAGCCGCTCGCTGCCCAACTCTCCATGGGGTTGGCCTGCCACCTGTGTATTAAGCAGCAGCAGGCGCCATTGCTGCATATCAACCGCTTCTAGTAGCGGATGCTCCGCGCGCATCAGATCGATCTGGTCGTGATTGCCCGGCAGCCAAAACCACGGGCAGGGCAAACTCGCCAGTGCGTCGCTGGCAAGCGTATAAGACGCGGCGGTTTCGTCCTGGCTGACATCCCCCGTCAATACGATGATATCCGGGCGTTCGGCAACCGCTGCCGCGAGAACGCGTTGAAAATGCAGCCACGGCACACCGGCGCGCGAGCGTGCATTGATATCAGCATACAAGTGGGCATCGGTTATCTGCACCAGGCGCATTAGCGCATCTCCGGTAAATCGTAGGTGTGACCATGGGCCAGCCCGTGGGCTAACCATTCGCCCAAAAAGCGATTGAGCTGTAGTTTTTCGTCAGGCTGATGCATGTGCGCATTAGGATAGCGATAGCGGCCACTGAAGTGGCGCTGGCGCTGAAAATCCGTGACTTCCGCCATACGCACATCATGATATAGGTGAACGCGCATGCGCGGACCTTCCATAACCGCATCCAGCGGGCCACTCTGAGTGACCTCTACCATAGTGGTGTAAGGTGCATGCTCCAGTACTTTAAGCTGCAAATCGCCAAAGTGCTGTTCATCACTACTTAGAGCGATCTCGCGGCGTTGCCCGCTCTCCATATCACCAACTAGGCGCAATAAACGCAGATAGTTGGCGCTGCACTCCCCTTGGAGCGACTTTAAATCGGTGACATAGGCTGTTCTTGCCATGCTCACTCCTCGTGGTTTTCGCTTGAGGTGAGGGCTCGCTGGGACAACGCGCGCAAGGAGGCGCGTTGGCCATTGAGCCAGTGCAGTCCTATCAAACACATGGCGTTGTCGAGTCTCCCCTGCGCCAAGAGTTCCCAAGCGGTGGGAAAAGACACCACGTGAACGCGAATATCTTCATGTTCTTCATCAAGACCATGAATACCGCTTACGCCCTGCGTATCAACCAGCCCACAAAACAGCGTTACACGCTCATTGCAGGCCCCAGGGCTTGGGTAATAGGTATGTATCAGGGTTAACGGCCCTACTTTGCAGCCTGCTTCTTCCAGCGACTCACGTCTGGCAACATCTTCAAGCGACTCATCTTTATCAATCAGGCCCGCTACGAATTCAAGTTTCCAGGGGGAAACGGGGTCGTTTACTGCACCCGCGCGAAACTGCTCAACCAGCACCAGCGCATCGCGTGCGGGGTCATAAAGCAATACTCCCACCGCATCGTGTCGGCTATGCACTTCGCGGTGCATGGGTTTGCTCCAGCCACCTTCAAAAAGGCGATGGCGAAGCTCCATCTTTTCTAAGCGGAAAAAACCCTCATAGAGCGTCTCGCGCTTGAGCAGCTCAACATCGTCAAGGCTCAGAAGCGGTGTGTTTAATGATACTTTTTCAACGCTGGACGCCATGAGGCACTCCCGGTGATAACAATCGTTCTATTATCAGTGCTTGCTACCGGGAATGCCAATCTGGCCAGGAGGGATTATAGACGGTTCAACATGGCCTGGGCATCGCGGCGCAGCGCTTCGTCAGAAAGCTCGCGCTGCGCACGCGGGGTGCCGTTCACTGCGCGCTCGGCGTGCTCGCGGGCCGCATTGGTATCGCCTTCATCAAGCAAGAACTCGGCGTAGTAGTAGTTGACATCGATGCCGTCAGGGCGAACCTCGACGGCGCGCTGGAACATTTGCCGGGCTTTATCGCTGCTGCCAAAACTGATCGGGCGCCCCGGCACGTTGTCGTAAAGCGCGCCCAGCGTGACGTACGCAGAACCGTTGCCACCCTGGGGGTCGAGGGAAATGGCCCGCTCAAGCACATCGCGTGCATCACCAGCTACACCCAATGCGCCAAACCCACCACGTTCACGCGCATAAGAGGCCAGAATAATTCCTTGCCAGACCAGCAGATCAGCCTGATCAGGGTTCGCATTTACCAGGGTAGCTGCTTCATCCGCCAAGGTTTTAAGGGTGCTTTCGCGCTGGTTGGCAGGCAGATCGCTCATCGTATGTTCCCAGCGATTCTTCAGCGAGAAAAGCTCGCTCTCGTAGCCAAAGGCCGTTGCCGAGGCAAGCGCCAGCGTACCGCTGAGGGCGGTGGCAATCAGTAAACGTGAAACGGGTATGGCGCGCATGACAGTCTCCTGGATTATTTTTATCAGCGTAGCGTTTAAGGGTTAAATCGCCCACCCCGACAATGTAACGAACGTTTGAATGATTCGCTAGTGACTCCGGTCATTCAACATGCTTTTACCTAAGAGGCTTTTTTTCACGTAGAGTAAGTGTCTTAAAAGTGCCGCCCCTACCGAAATGAGAGCACGCGAATGAAAGGCCGTAATATGACCCGCTGGCGCGATCCGGCAAAAGATCCACGCCAGGCACCCAAAAGCAATTTGATTACCGCTGAGGGCGCCGCGCGTTTACGCGGCATTTTGGATCACTTGTCCAGAGTCAAACGCCCCGAACTCTCAACAAAAGTAGGCGAAGCCGCCGCACTGGGCGATCGTTCCGAAAACGCTGATTACACGTATAACAAGAAAGAGCTGAACCGCGTGATTGCCCGGATTCGCTACCTGACAATACGCTTGGATGAACTGCAGGTGGTCGACCGGCTACCGGCGAATCTGGATAAAATCTTCTTCGGCGCCTTTGTCGATCTGGAAGATGAAGAGGGAGAAGCGCTGCAACTTCGCATTGTGGGTCACGACGAGATCGACACCCAAAAACGCTGGATCAGCATCGACGCGCCCATGGCTAAAGCGCTTCTCGGCAAGCAGGTCGATGACGATGTAAAGGTACTTACCCCCAATGGCGAAGTGCTCTACACCGTGACCGGCATCCGTTATACCGGTTAATCCTTTAATGCATAGTCGATAGTGGTCACCACACGAACTCGCTTGATATTGGGCGTATAGCTGTCTAGATCCTCGATAGAGAAATAGCCCTGCGTCGCCTGGCGTATCTGGCCCACCTGACTTCCCGAGTCTTCAGCAAACTGCTGGGCGGCATTGCGCGCATCGGCAGTGGCCTCGGCAATCATTTCGGGCTTGATCGCCTCCAGCCCGGTAAACAGGAATTCGGTTTGATACTCGTAGCTGGGCGAGAGTAAAACACCCTGGCGCACCAGCGACGAGGTGCTGGGGATCGCCTGCATCACCCCTTCTACATCCGGCGAACGCAGCAGTAGCGTGGCTTCTGCGCGGTAGCGCTCATCAGGGCGCTGCCCGCCATATAGATTACTGAACTGATCGGTAATCCTGGGTGGCGTGGTGCTGATATGTTCAGGAGCAAACCCCTGGGCTTCCAGAAAGCGGCGAATTGCCTGGTTATTATTGGAAAGCTGCTCTTCCAAGTCACTTAAACTGTTCGCGCTAACGCTGTAATTAAACGGCCACAACACCAGGTCTGCCGCTACTTCGCGCTCGGCCAACCCACGAACCGTGACATTGCGCGAAGACTGCTGCCATACCTCGGCCGCCTGCTTGATGTAGCTACCGCCCCCAACCAACCCCACCGCCAGCAACCCACCCAGCACGACAGCACTGCCTAACATCACGATATTTCTGCTGTTTCTAACCATCACGGCCACCCCGCACAACGTTCATTAAATTGCCCAATGCTTATCAGCATCATAGCGGTGAAATGTTATGCTGTCGGCAGCCGAATGTGGCAAGTGTGAGGAAATATTGAGCTAGCCTTTTCACCCTTGCCCCTACTGTGCATAGAAACCACCGCGATTAGAAAACCAGTGTAGGCAACATCAATGAAAGCGCTGGAATGAATGTCACCAGTAGCAAAATGCCTACCATTACCAGCCAGAAAGGCATGACGGCGCGAATAAAGGATGAAACGTTAATTCCCGTGATACTGCAGGTAGTAAACATCACCGTGCCTAACGGCGGCGTAATCGTGCCAATGGTGGCATTGATAATGAAAATAATGCCAAAGTGAACGGGATCCACACCAAATTGAGCAGCTACCGGCGCCAGCAGCGGCGAAAGTACGATCAAAATGGCGTTGCCTTCCAGAAACATGCCTAAGACCAATAACAGTACGTTAGCTAGCAATAGGAAGGCGATAGCACTGCCAACCTGGGTAGACAACATCATAGCGATCTCCTGAGGAATTTGTTCCCAGGTAAGAAAGCGTGCAAAACCCGATGCGACGGCAATGATGAACAGCACATTAACTGATGCCAAGAGCGACTCATTGGTCGCCAGCGCTATCGTCTTGGGCGTCATCTGCTTATAAATGAAAACACCCACGATGAGAGCATAAAGCACTGCAATGGCCCCTGCCTCTGTTGGCGTAAAAACGCCAACTCGGATACCGCCAATAACGACCAGAGGCAGCATCAAAGCGATAAGGCCGGCACGCGTCACGCTAATCCACTCCTTACGCGCTACTTTCGCTCGCTGGGGTGGCTGGTAGCCGTAACGCCGACACAAGAAGGACACCAGCACCATTAGGCTGATTGCCATCAAAACGCCAGGCACCACACCAGCAAGAAAAAGCCGTCCAATGGAAACATTATTGACGTAGCCATACACGATCAAGGCGATGCCGGGAGGAATAGTCGAGGTAATAAGTGACGAAGCTGCGGTTACCGCGCTAGAAAAAGGTACGGGATAACCTTTAGCCGTCATGCTGGGCACCAAAAGTTTGGCATTCATGGCTGCGTCGGCAATATTAGAGCCTGACAGCCCCCCCATAAAAGTACTTAACAACACATTGGCTTGTGCTAATCCACCATGCATACGACGAGTCAGCAATTCAGCAAGCTTCAGCAACCGGTCGGTTATGCCTGAATAGTTCATGAAAACACCCGCCATAATGAAAAATGGAATGGCGAGTAAAGAAACCGACTCCAGACCACCGGCCAGACGCTGAATAAGCAGCATCATGGGTTGGTCAGCCCCTACGATGAAATAGAGAAACGTCGAAAAAAACAGTGCAAATGCGACGGGGGTACCTAACAGAAACAGTAAAAACAGTGCGCCAAGCGCAATACTGACAGCCATGTGGTTAGCTCCTAAGATGAATGTTGCTGAACCAGCCGCACGACACAGTGATAAATCATTATCACTGCACTAACGGGGATCGCCACATGAATCCAGTAATAGGGAATTTGCAGCATTGGTGTACTGCGATACGCTGAAAAGCTGAGTAGCTGGGTCCCCCAATAAAGCATTACCGCGGCACTCACCAAGATGATGCCCACACTGAATATTTGCTCGTTCCAATGCGCCAATCGTGGTGGGAGCTTATCGGTCACAAAACTAATGAACACATGCTCCCTGCGGCGCACCAGGGCGCTAGCGCCCAGAAATGCGGCCCACACTAAAAGCATTTGAAGAATCTCTTCCGTCCAGGCCAGGGGGCTGTTAAATAAATAGCGCATGAATATATTGCTAATCGCCACCAGGAAAAGCGCAAAAATGGCGGCGGTCGCGATGACTTCATCAAGACGCATGAATCGGTCTAGCCACGTGAAGATACGCTGCATATCAGACACCTCAACTTGGCTCCCCGGCTAACCGGGGAACCATGCGATCACAGGATGATCAGCCGTTAATGATTTCGTAAACCTTGTCGTACAGACCCTCGCTCCATTGAGGAAACGCGGATGGAATCTGCTGTGCAGCCCGCTCGCGGAAAGGCGCGATATCAACTTCATGAATCTCAACGCCTTCACTACGTAAACTCTCTAGTGCCTGTTCGCTGTTATCCGCTACCAGCTCAGAGAGATACTCTGCCATCTGCTGACCGGTATCCGTCATAATTTGCTGCTGCTCTTCACTGAGCTGATCCCAAAAAGACTTTCCGGTAACGAAAGGCGCCACGGTATGCATATGAGACGTCAAGCTAAGATGTTTCACCACCTCGTGGAACTTGCCCCCGTAAAGTACCGCTGCAGGATTTTCAACGCCGTCGACTATCCCCTGCGCCAGCGCAGGATAAACGTCACCCAGCGACATCGGCGTGGGTGTTGCCCCCATGGCACGTATGGCTTCCACATACATTTGCGAGTTTTGAACGCGGATACGTATACCATCAAGATCAGCAGGACTACTAACTGGCTCGCGTGATAGCAGGTGGCGTGCACCATATACCGCATTTGGGATGACGATGTGGTAGCCAGACTCATCCACCTTTGCCATTTGCTCAGCAAACCACTCCGAGTCAAAAATCTTGAGCTTCGACTCAAAATCTTCACTCAGATAAGGTGCATCCAGTACCGCAAGGTCGGGAACGGAATCGAGAAAATTACTGTAAGCAGTAATCGAGATAATCGGCGCACCAAAGCGTGCCTGTTCCATGACCTCCGTTTCCGAACCCAGCTGGCTGGCAGGAAACGCTTTCAGTTCCAGCTCACCATTGCTTGCCTCATTCACCCATTCGGCCCACTGCTTGACGGCTACATCCACCGGCTCGCCGGGCTGGTTGCCGTACGCAACGCGGATCTCAGTGCTGGCGTGAGCAGTCGTAGCAACGCCAAGCGTTGTAACAGTTGCAAGCGTAATAGCGATAGACAGTTTATTCAGGCGCATTAAGCACTCCTCTTCTTCTTGTGTTTAACCGTAGGTGTGGTGTCTGCTTTAAAGCAGTGTTGTTTTATCGTTAATGTTCGATATGTTTTTTCGCTTAAGCGCATCGCTCAGCTTTGGTGTCGGTATCGCGTAATTTTTCGCCATAACTACCACTGGCTGTATGCGGCGGCTCAGCTTGTCATTGTGATACTGGGCAATATCTTTTAGACGATGATCTAAAAAAGGGTTATCAAAACGTTCCAGCGTGCTCTGCCAGTAGACGTTTAAATCCATATTCGGTAATTCAAGAGCCAAGACAGGCAATACCTCTGTCTCCATCACCTCACTGAGCGCGTTACGCAGTTTTGGCTCTTGCATGGCCTCTCTTACGTAGGTAATGGAATCGGTCAAATCAAGCGTGAGCCACTGATCAACCAGATACGTATGCGCCAGATTAAGGATGTGAAGCTTGCGTAACTCATAAGGCTGTAATGAACTCACGACCTCAATGGCAGGATGCTCAAAAGGCATAATCAGGCATGGGGCTTGCTGAACAGCCCAGAGCGCATAAGGCTCAGCAACGGCGCCAACCGGCTCAAGCGGTGCCGAGACGATCCGATCTACCAGCGTATTGACCCAGCAGCATTCGACATCCAGCCAAGTACTGAAATGAGCATCTTGGTAGTCCTTTCGCGCCAGACTGGAAACAATCTCTTTGAGCACTTGACCGTTGCTGCCGATCAATTCGCAGGGCAGCAGCGTAAGACCTGGCCGCTGAGCCTTGAAACGTGCATAAAGCAGCTTAGTCAACTTGCCTGGAAAGCTTGCGGGAACAGCGGAAAGACTAGTATCCCCGGCCACGTCGTAACCGCTATCACCCGTATTGGAAATCACCCAGCGAGCCGTCTGAATAAAGTGACGTTCTAATGCCTCCCAGTCGTCTTGTGCCACAAGGCAGCCAGCGACACTGCTAACGGAAAGGTGCTCCTCAACGGGTACACCATTACGCAAACCCTTAATATGCAGCGGATAGCTATCCTGATGAGCTAGCGCATTTGCCTTGGCTTTGCCTTCAGGGCGCGCGGACGTCTGCACCACAAGCACCGCTTCACGGCTTCCTTCCTCCGCGATAGCGGAGCTTGCAAAGGCAGCGACGTGGCCGAGTAAAAACCGACTAGTACCGAACTGAACAATGCTCGCCTGGGAGAGAGGCTGCCTCACAATGACACCCCCCTCTTCCAGGGAATAAAGTCCAACTGAGCAAGACGTGCAGCCTTCGATATATAACGTCCAGACGCGGTTTCAATACAGAGCGTTAGCAATTCATCGGCCAATTGGGCAATGCTCGCTTCGCCGCGGATGACCGGCCCAGCATCGAAGTCGATCACATCGCTCATGCGGCTTGCGAGTTCGCTATTGCTTGAAATCTTAATCACAGGCGCCACAGGGTTGCCGGTTGGCGTCCCTAGACCTGTGGTAAATAGCACCAGGTTAGCGCCTGACCCCACCAGGCCGGTAGTCGACTCTACGTCGTTACCCGGCGTACATAGCAGGTTAAGCCCCTTACGCGTCATCGGCTCGGTGTAATCGAGCACATCAACCACGGGACTGTCTCCTCCTTTTTTGGCAGCGCCCGCTGACTTCATGGCATCGGTAATCAGGCCATCACGCACATTGCCAGGTGAGGGGTTCATGGAGAAGTCAGCGCCCACCGCGTGGGCATGACGCTGATAAGCAGCCATTAATGCGGTAAAGCGTTCAGCCACCTGCGGGTTACGACAGCGCGCCAACAGCTCGTGCTCCACACCACACAGCTCGGGGAACTCACTTAGAATACCGCTACCGCCCAGTGCCACCAGGCGATCCACAGCGGCACCTACCACGGGGTTTGCGGAAAGCCCGGAAAAGCCGTCTGAGCCGCCACATTCAACGCCCAGGGTAAGTTCAGAAAGCGGCGCTGGCTGCCGAGTCACTTGATTGGCCTGCTTGAGACCATCAAAAATCGCTGTCAATGCGTCACGAATCAGCACCTCTTCGCTTTCAGACCGCTGCTGTTCGAAGTAGCTGACTGGCTTGTAGCCGCTTGGGTCACGTTTTGCAATGGCCTCTTGCAACATGGTGATCTGTGCTTTCTGGCAGCCCAGGCTAAGCACCGTTGCGCCAGCAACATTGGGATGACAGATATAGCCTGCGAGCAGTTCACATAGCGCGTCAGCATCGCCGTCTGTGCCACCGCAGCCTTGCTGATGAACCAGAAAGCGCACGCCATCAACATTAGGAAACAGACGCTCCCCCGCAGGAGCCGCTGACTCGGCAATGTCTTGCCCATGTAACAGCTGTCTGGCCATGCGCTTATAATCATAAAAGGGGTCATCGCCCAAGGCATCGGCGACACACTGGCGCAATACTTCGATATTGCGGTTTTCACAAAAAACCAAAGGCACCACTAGCCAAACGTTGGCCGTTCCTACCTTGCCATCCGGGCGATGGTAGCCAGCAAATGTCGTCTTCTCGAACGCAGTTACCTCAGGTGGCTGCCAAGCTTTTTGCCTAGTCTCCGTGGATAGTTCGTCCGTTGCATGCACCACGTTTTCGGTCGTAATAGCGCCACCCGCCGCAATGGGCTGTGTTGCTTTGCCCACCCTTACGCCGTACATGGTGACAACATCGCCAGCCGCCATATCGCTTAGCGCAAACTTATGCTTGTGGCGAACGAAGCCAGGCAGCGTGATGTTAACGCCTTGATCCTCGATCACTGCGCCTGCTGGCAAGTCGGTCAAAGCAACTCGAACATTATCCAGTGCGTGAACACGCAGCGTGAGATGGGGCGTTTGAGTTGTAATCAGATCACTCACGGATGCGCTTCCTCAGTATCGATGGAAATCATCGCCTTGATGACCTGATTGGCGGGGTCACACCACTGAGGCATTTTTAAAGGAACATCGGCAAGCGCCGCCCGGTGAGTAATCATCGCATCGGCGTTGATAGCACCACTCTCCATTAGTGACACCACGCAATCAAAGTCTTCACGCGTGGCATTGCGGCTACCCATCAGCGTCAGTTCTTTTTTATGGAAGTCAGGATCGTTAAAGGTAATATCAGCTTTCACTACGCTAACCAACACATAGCGCCCACCATGGCCTGCAAGATCAAACCCCGCCTGCATGGCGCGGGGATTACCGGTGGCATCGAACACCACATCCGCTAACGCTCCATCATTTAGTGTGCTGATCAGGGCCGCCACCTCAACATCTTGTGGGTTCGCGACAGCATCGGCCCCCAGCACATCACGGCAAAACGCTAATCGCGAGGCATTGGTGTCCACCATCAATGTGCGTGCGCCTCGGCTTTTCGCTACCTGAAGAACACCCATGCCAATCGGGCCTGCCCCGACAATCACCGCAAGCTCACCCGCTTGCAGCGCGCTACGTCTTACCGCATGGGCGCCAATCGCCATGCACTCTACCAACGCAAGCTGATCGATAGAGAGAGTTTCGGAAACTATCAGGTGCGTAGTGGGAACAGCCAAGTACTCCGCCATTCCACCATCTTTATGCACCCCAATGACCTGCATACTCTGGCAGCAGTTTGTCTTGCCCTGCTGGCAGGCGCGGCACTCGCCGCAATGTAAATAAGGAATAACGTAGACCTGCTTGCCCAGCAGATGCTGAGCTGGGCTATCCGCCACCTCAACGACCTCTCCTGCGAGTTCATGACCAAGCACGCGTGGATATTCAAAATAGGGCTGATTGCCTCCATAGGCATGGATATCCGTGCCGCAGATGCCAATGCGCCGAATGCGTACCAGGGCATGCCCTGCCGGGCACTCAGGCTTAGCGTAGTGACGCAGTTCAAGGTGATGCGGCTTTGAACAAACAAGCGCTTGCATTAATGTGCTCCTTTCCGCCAAGCACAGGCCACTATCGAACCAGCCTGACAGGTGCTTTGGTCTATTGGTCAGTCCTTTGGAGGTATAAAAATCCCTTCAAGGCCTGCTGCTCTCGGTAAATGAGGTATTAGCGGCGAATAGAGCCGCCAATACCTATTTTCTTACGGTTTATATTTCCACTATCTATATTTCCACTATCTATATTTCTACTATCTACAATTCTACTATCTAAATTTTCTATGCCTGAACTACGCGCTGGGTCTGCTCGCCCAAGCCATCAATGCCTAAACGCATGCGCTGGCCGTCCCGTAGATATACTTGGGGCTGCTGGCCCATGCCGACACCGGGAGGTGTGCCGGTTGAAATGACGTCGCCCGGCTGCAGGCTCATAAAGCGGCTTAGGTAACTGATTAAAAAAGGCACTTGGTACACCATGGTCTGGGTGCTGCCATCCTGATAACGCTTGCCATCCACTTCAAGCCACATGCCCAATTGGTGCGGGTCCGCCACTTCGTCACGGGTTACCAGCCAAGGGCCTAACGGGCCAAACGTATCGCAGCCTTTGCCTTTATCCCAAGTGCCGCTGCGCTCAAGCTGGAACGCGCGCTCAGAGACATCATTCACAACACAGTAGCCCGCCACATGAGACATGGCGTCGGCCTCGTCGATGTAACGACCGCCCTTGCCGATGATGACACCAAGTTCTACTTCCCAGTCGGTCTTTTCCGAGCCGCGGGGAATTTCCACATCATCGTTAGGCCCGCAGATAGCGCTGGTCCATTTATTGAAAATGACCGGCTCAGGCGGCACTTCAGCACCGGTTTCAGCGGCGTGATCCGAGTAGTTGAGGCCAATGCAGATAAACTTGCCTACGCGAGCCACACAGGGGCCCAAGCGAACATCATCAGCTACTTCCGGCAACGTTGTTAAATCCATATCGCGTAGCTGCTGCAACTGGCTGTCGCTCAATACGTCGCCCGCGATATCATCAACGATAGAGGAGAGATCGCGTACCTTTCCCTGGCTATCCACAATGCCTGGCTTTTCCTGACCCGGCTGTCCAAAACGTAATAGTTTCATATTGTTATACCTCCTAAAGTAATCAGTTAGCCCAGCCGCCATCAATCAACTGTGCGGTACCCGTAATGAACTGTGATTCATCGCTGGCCAGAAAGGCGGCCAATGCCGCCACTTCCTCTACCCGCCCTAGCCTGCCCATCGGTTGACGCGCAATAAAAGATGCCAGCACGTCAGCTTCGCTGCGCCCTTCTCGACCAGCCTGCTCTGCAATACGCTGTTTCAACGAGGGAGACTCGACGGTACCTGGGCAAATGGCATTGCAGCGAACACCCTGGGTCATAAAGTCGGCGGCTACCGACTTGGTAAGACCGATAACCGCCGCTTTGGAGGCCCCGTAAGCACAGCGGTTGGCAACGCCTTTAACGCTTGATGCCAGAGACGCCATATTGATAATGCTGCCCCCGCCGTTTGATAACATGCCGGGTAAAAAAGCCTGGAGCGTATAAAACATGGAAGTGACGTTCAGATCCATTGACCGCTGCCAGGTCGCCTCGTCGCACTCAAGTACCGTGCCACCCGGCACCATCCCCGCACAGTTAAACAGTATGTCCAAGTCTGGCAGCGTAGCGGCCAATTCGTTGATTGCCTGACTATCCGTTACATCCAGGCAATAGGCTTCAACGCCCGGCATATCTTGCAAGGTAGAAATATCAATATCGGTGGCGAATACACGTGCGCCTTCGGCAACAAATCGCTCGACGCTTGCACGCCCAATGCCGTTCGCGGCGGCGGTGATTAATGCAGTTTTATTTTTAAGTCTCATGCGATGTCACTTCCCTAATAGCGATGGCACGCCTCTGGAAATCGTGGGAACATACTTAGGGTCAGGTCGTCCAGATATACAATGGCCTGACCAATGAATCGAGTATGAGCGAGAGATATTGACCCTGGCAATCCTCAAAAAGGCCAATCATGGACTTTTTGGGATGAACTTTAGTCGCAATGAATATTGATCGAGAATATTAAAGATACGGATAGGAACGACCAAGAATGCCCATTCAAGCCATCCGCTCACAACGACTTTATCGCCAGATCGCTGACCAGTTGCAGCAGTTGATCAATAATGGAGAGTTCCCCCCTGGAACCCTTCTTCCACCCGAGCGCGAGCTTGCACAATCCCTTGGCGTCAGCCGGGCGTCAGTAAGAGAAGCCTTGATTGCTTTGGAAGTGGTTGGTCAGGTTGCCGTGCGCGTCGGGCACGGTGTCGTTGTACTTGAGTCCCAATCAGTGCCTTTGGAGCCGGTGATGCGTGCAGCGGCACGTACAGAGCCGTGGGCACTGGATCCAGAATTCGAGAGTGAAATCGAGCTTAACCTAGACGAAGAAATCCCTCCGTTTTCTCTTCTTCAGACACGCCGTTATCTAGAGCCGGAAATTGCGGCGTTAGCGGCTATGAATGCGACCGATGACGAGATAAAGTCAATCCGACTAGCCCTTGAGCGCAATTTCTTTGATAACGCCAACGGTAGACGTAACTGTGCGGGAGACCGGTTACTGCATATCCGTATAGCAGAAGCATCAAACAATGCCGCTTACGCGCTTATCATCAAGCATCTGCTTGGTCACCAGTATGGCGCTATGTTCCGTCGTCTTCAGGATCTATACATGGAAACGGATATGCCAAAGCGCTCCCAGGGCGATCACGAGCAAATCGTTAACGCGATTGAAAATCGTGATCCGGCCGCTGCTCGCCATGCAATGGAAGCCCATTTAGACCATGTTCTAAATGTTTTCTTTGCCGAGTAATGCTCGATTAAAAATAAGCATTAACGGCCTGATTTACTTGCCCCATAAACCCGGAAACGCCGGTTATCGGCAAGTGCTCCAAAGCTTCCAAAGGCGTCCGTCAGAACATCTGGATAAGGCAAAAACACATTCGCCACAATGACCAACCGCCCACGGTTGGCAAGATGCTCCGGTGCCTGGCGAATCAGGCGTTGACTAGGCCCGTAGCTAACATCTCGCTCCTGGTGAAACGGCGGGTTGCTGATAATAAAATCAAAGGTCTGGCTTTCCAGCGCGCTATACACATCGCTTTGCAAAACGTGCCCATCGACCTGATTGGCCTCCAGCGTGCGGCGCGTCGCCTCAACGGCAAAGGCGCTGACATCCACCGCGGTTACCGCGTGGCCCCGCTTGGCAAGCCAGGCGCTGATAATGCCATCGCCACAGCCCATATCAAGAACACGCTGAGGCGTTTTGGGCAGCTCTTTTTCCAGGCATTCCAATAGCAGCAGCGTGCCTTCATCTACCTTGCCATGCCCAAAGACGCCAGGGTGGCTGACAAGCGTTAAGCCCAATGCCTCAAAGCGCTGCCAGGCGTCTTGCAGAGTGTTCTCAAGTGCGACGGTGCGTGTGGCAAACAGCGAACAGCGCCGCGCATTATCGCGCTTGTCACAGATCATCCCCCGCTCTGCGAGTACTTTCGGCACGCGTTTCACGCCGCCACTATGCTCGCCGACAATCTCAATAGCCGTACCCGCCGGCAAAACGCTGCATAGCCACTCAAGCCACCAAATGCCTAGTTGATGCGCCTTGGGCCAGAACAAGACTATCTCGCCGTGGGTAACGGCATTTTCAGGCAGCGCGAAAGGGCTATAGGCCTGTTTGCCTACCGCTTGCCACTCGCTTAGCACACCAAGATCACCGCTGATAACGCCTGAGGATTGCGCGATTAACCAGGCATCAGCCGGTGGCGCTACGACCATCAGTGCCGTGTAGTCATCCTGCTGGCGTTCCAGCAGTTGGCAGGCAGGAGTTTGAGCACTCATTGGGAAGTCTCCGGCTTGATCAACGTATAAAGTAAATAACGACCCAGCCGCCAGTGCGGGTCTTGTTGGCAGTGCTTTTTTTCAAGCGCCAGCAGCGTTTCACGCTCTTTGTCGCTGGCGGGTGGCTGGCGCAGGTAATCCTGAAACACGCGGATGCCCGCGACGCTTGCCACTTCAAGACTGTTTTCCGCTCCCCACTCAACTACCTCAGCGTGGGTTACCGGCGAAATAGGCGTTAAGCGCTGTCGCTTGCCCTTGCCTTCCAGGCGATCACTTAACGCCTTTTCCAGATTGCCCTTCACTGCATTGGAGAAGCGCAGCGCATCGCGATTGAATACCATCAGGCTTAACTGGCCACCGAGCGCAAGCAGGCTGGCCAAGTGAGCTATCGCTGAGCGCGGGTCGCCCAGCCATTCAAGCACCGCGTGGCAGGTAATCAAAGGCCAGGGCCCCGGCGCTTGCTGGCCTAAATCCTGTAGCGGGGCGTGCACGTAGGCCATCGCCTCGCAAGGCAACCGCTTAGCTTCACTGTGCCAGTGCCTGGCATAGGTGAGCATATCCAGAGAAGGCTCCGCCATGGTGACCGGGTGCTGGCGTTCGGCAAACCAGGCAGCCTGCTGGCCTAACCCGCCGCCGATATCCAGCACCGGCTGCTGGGTTAGCTCAAGCATTTGCGGCAATAGATAATCCAGCATCGCCAAGCGCAGCTCGCCGCGGGGCGCCTGATAGAGCGAGCGTGAAAATTTGTCGACCAGACCGTCGAAGTAGCGGTCCCCTGCGTCGGTTAATTCATAGGTTGGATGCATGCATAAGGCCAGGCGGCGTATTGAAGCCGCGTAGTTTAACCTGACTAAGAGCGGAACGCTTGCCGTGGTAATTGGTGCTGCCAGACATCTTGCAGCTCTAAGGCAGCGGCTAGCTGTAAGAGCTGTTTATCTTCACCAAACCGCCCGACTATTTGCACGCCCACCGGCAGCCCGTTGGCGGCAGTATGCAAAGGCACGGACATGGCGGGCTGGCCCGTCAAATTGGCTAATTGCGTGAACGGTGTGCGGCCAAGTGCATCCACTGCCAATCGTTTTAATAAGCCTGCCTTTAACGCCAGCGACGATGCCCCTGGAACCGCCAACACAGACATTAAGCGTTCACGTGCCGCTGATGGATAAAGTTCGCCAATTTTAGGCGCGGCATCGGCGGTTACCGGCATCACCAGCGCGTCAAAGCGTTGATGAAAATGGCTCATCTGTTCAGCGGCCACGTGCCAATAGCGTTTGGCCAGCTCGTAATCCTGCGCCAAAAGTTTGCCGCCCAACCGGCCGATAGCGCGTGTGGCAGGCTCGATCGCCAAGCGTCGAACCGGCACGCCAGTCTGTTGGCTAATCCAGCGAAGGTCCGCCGCTAAATGGCCAAGGTAAAGCGTCAGGTAGCTATCCGCCAAAGCTTCTCCATCTACAGGCGGGTCGCACCACTCCACCTCATGGCCCATGTCCGTTAACGCGGCGGCCGCTTTATCAACCGCTGCGTTGATCTCCGGATTCAACTGCGTGCCCAAACCACGGCTTAAGGGATCACCAAGCGACACGGCAATACGTAACCGTTTAGGCGGAGCAGCCAGCGCCGCCACATAACCCGTTTCACGGGGCACCGGGTAAGGACCAGAAGGCGCCAAGCCGTTCACCTGCTCCAATAGTGCCGCGCTATCGCGCACGCTGCGGGTCACTGCATGCTCAATAACCGCGCCTTGCCATACTTCACTATGGCCAGGAGCAAGGGGCACCCGGCCACGAGTAGGCTTAAACCCAAATAGCCCGCAATAGCTAGCAGGGATACGGATCGAACCACCGCCGTCTCCGGCTAACGCCAGAGGTACTATTCCGCTAGCCACGGCGACAGCGGCACCACCGCTTGAACCGCCGGGCGAATACCCTGCTCGCCAGGGGTTAACCGGGTGCGGAAAGGCCTTAGGTTCGGTTATTCCCATCAACCCCAATTCAGGTGTCGCCGTTTGCCCAACGATTACCAGGCCTGCGGCTCTTGAGCGCTGGATAAGCAAAGCGTCCTCTTTGGGACACCACTGCGATAGCGCGGCACTGCCGAAAGCCAATGGCTCTCCGGCCAGCCCCATCAACAGGTCTTTACTCAAGGTGGGCACGCCGCTAAAGAGCGCGTCATCGGAGACGTCCCTGCTTTCCTTCAGGGCTTTCTCAAAACGCGTTCTGACGACTGCATGCAGAATAGGATTCAGCGTTTCAATGGCGGTAAAGGCAGCCTCTAAAACGTTTTCCCGACTCACCTCACGACGGCGGATCAGCTCGGCCAAGCCAGTGGCATCGTACTGCTGGTACTCATGTAGCTGCATTGCGTGCGCCTTTTATGCTTTTCCCCCAGCCTAGCAGAGGGCTTTAATTAATTTTTCTTAACGCTCTCATTTTCTCTGCCCTTTCTCACTGAGCCTTAAGGCGTATTGCCTTTAAATTCAAAACTCACTATGTTGGAAAACAGATTGGGAACGTTCCCATTTTAATTGTTAAACGGATTACTCAACGGATTTCCCCATGCCCGTTACCTCATCTCGCACCACGCTTATTGAAGTCGCCAAATTGGCGGGCACTTCTAAAACCAGCGTATCGCGTTTTTTTGGCCCAGAGCGCGAACGGCTAACGCCCAAGCTTCAAACGCGCATTGCCGAAGCCGCTAATACCTTGGGCTATCAGCCCAACTTAATGGCACGGGGTCTTAAAGGCGGTGGTTCACGCTTATTGGGGATGCTGGTAGCCGACATCCGTAACCCTTTTTCAGTAGCCGTTGTTCACGGCGTGGAACAGGCTGCTCGCGCAAGCGGCTATTCGTTGATTGTCTGCAATACTGATAACGACCCAAAACAAGAGCAACAGCATTTACGCCTGCTGTCGGCCTATCAGGTAGAGGGCTTGATTATTAATGCTTCCGGGCAGCCTGAAGCACAGCTACAGGCAATAATGCGCAGCGGGGTGCCACTGGTACTGCTTGACCGCGATATTCACCAGCTAGACGCCGCGGTGATTGGGCTTGATAACGCCTTGGCCATTGATATGGCGCTGGAGCATTTGGTGGAGCAGGGGTATCGATCGATTCTCTACGCCAGTGAGTCACCTGATTACGCCAGCGCCCGCCAAGAGCGGCTGCAGCGCTTTACTCAACAGACAGCAACTTTAGGTATAAACGGCCAGACGTTGATACTGAACAATGCCGTGGATCACACACAAACGTTAAACGCATTTGCCAGGCGTTCTGCTTCAGCCCCGGGAGCCGTGCTGTGTGCTAACGGCAGCGTTACGCTCGCCATGACGCGCAGTTTTCAAAAGCTGGGTATCGCCATAGGCCCGACCGGTTTAATGGGCATTGATGAGCTGGCGTGGTGTGAGCTGATAACCCCCGGCATCACTACACTGGCCCAGCCTACTGATGATATCGGCCAGGCGGCGGTCAGCTGTTTGCTCAACCAGCTTAATGGCCTAGCGCAGACATCGCCCACACGCTACCGCCACATACCGCGCTTGCAGGTCCGCGGCAGCACGACCCAAAACACGTTTAAACAAGAGAATAACGCTATGCCACATGCACCAACCTCCTCCCCCCAGATACTCACCTTTGGCGAAGCCATGGCCATGTTAGTGGCCGATTTACCAGGCGACCTGGTTGACGTAGATCGTTTTCATCGCCGTTTGGCAGGCGCTGACAATAACGTCGCCATTGGCCTCTCACGCCTGGGTTTTCACGTTGGCTGGTTGAGCCGGTTAGGCAGCGACAGCCAGGGCCGCTTTATTCAGCAGGCCTTAAAAGCCGAAGGTATCGATGACCGATATATTCACCTTGATGCGCACCACCCCACCGGTCTGATGTTCAAGGAGCGCGCCGAGGGCGGTGCCGACCCACGGGTTGAGTATTTCAGGCGCGGCAGTGCCGCCAGCCACTTGAGCGTGGAAGACGCCGCTGCCATCGACTTTCAGTCGCTCACTCATCTGCATGCTACCGGCATTACCCCCGCGCTTTCTGAAAGCGCCCTGGAACTAACCCGCCACGTGATGCAGAAGGCGCGCGAAAGCGGCGCCAGTATTTCCTTCGACCCCAACTTGCGCCCGTCACTTTGGCCCAGCGAAGCCGTCATGCGTGATACCTTGAATGAGCTGGCAAGTCTTGCTGACTGGGTACTGCCGGGGCTTTCTGAAGGGCGGCTTTTGACCGGCTGCGATACACCTGAAGCGATTGCCGATTTTTATCTCGCTCGAGGTGCCAAGGCCGTTATCATCAAGCTGGGGCCAGAAGGCAGCTATTACCGTGGCACTCTGGGCGGCACGCTGGAAAGCCTTCTGGCACCCGGCCAGCCGGTCGCTAAAGTTGTTGATACGGTCGGTGCAGGCGATGGCTTTGCGGTGGGCGTGATTAGCGCTTTGCTGGATGGCCGTACGCCGCAACAGGCGCTTGATCGCGGTAATCTGGTAGGTGCTCAGGCCATCCAGGTCGTTGGCGATATGGAAGGCTTGCCAACCCGGGATAAGCTTCGTGAGCTTGAACAGTAGAATCTGTTAATGTTTCATTTAATAAAAATATCAACACAACAGGAGACAAAATGAAAAAGAATATCATGGTAATGGGTCGACTCAGTGACTCTCAGCAGGAAGAGCTAGCACAGCACTTTACGTTACTTGAGCATTCAGGCTCACTGGATCTGACCCAGCCGGGTGTGGCTGAGGTACTTGCCAAAGCGCATGGCATTATCGGCTCCGGGCTACCCGTCACCCCCGAGCTGCTGGACGCCGCGCCCGCGCTTGAAGTTATTTCGACCGTCTCTGTGGGTTACGACAGCATCCCCGTGGATGAGCTAACCAAGCGCGGCATCATGCTGTGCAACACCCCAGATGTACTTACCGAAACAACGGCTGATATTGGCTTTGCGCTTATCATGGCGGCTGGCCGACGCGTGATCGAGCTTGCGGAAGTGGTCAAACAAGGCAAATGGAAGTCCAGTATCGGTCCTGATTTATTCGCCAACGATGTACACGGCAAAACGCTCGGCATGGTCGGATTTGGCCGTATCGGTGCGGCGATTGCTCGACGCGGCGCGCTGGGCTTTGGCATGCCGATTCTCTACTCAAACGCCTCACCGAAGGCTGAGCTTGAAAAAGAGCTGGGCGCAAAACGCTGTGAACTAGACACGCTTTTAGCAGAATCCGATTATGTATGTATTACCGTGCCCCTCACTCAGGAAACGGAAAAGCTGATTGGCAAGCGTGAGTTCTCGTTGATGAAGCCCTCAGCGGTTTTCGTCAATATTGCGCGCGGTAAAGTGGTTGATGAGGCAGCCCTGATCGAGGCCTTGGAAAACGACACGATTCGAGCGGCCGGTCTTGACGTATTCGAGCAGGAACCCCTTCCCACCTCATCACCGCTTCCCCATATGCATAACGTGGTCGCGCTACCGCATATTGCCTCAGCCACCCATGAAACCCGCGAGGCAATGGCCCAACGCGCCGTGGATAATATTCGTTTAGCGCTTCAAGGTGAGCGTCCGATCAACGTCGTTAACGAAACGGTGCTTAATGCATAATCCGCCCGCGGCATCTGCACCGCTTTGCCTGCTGTTTGATTGCGATGGCACGCTCGTCGACAGCGAAATTCTACTCGCCGAGGTGCTTGGGGAAGTCTTGCCTGAGTTCGGCTTGCCGTTTTCAGCCCGGCAATACATGGAAGAATTTCGCGGCATTCGCTTTTACACCATTGTCCAAATGCTTGAAGAGCGTTTTGGCGTGTTGGTAGAAGATCAATTTCCGATACTGGAGGCTCAAATGCGCGCCCGCATGGAGGCGCGCATGCGCGCAGAGCTTGAGCCGATAGCGGGCATTCCTGAGGCACTGGCAGCCTTAAGCGCCTACCCCAAGGCGGTGGTATCCAACGGGCCAGAGCACAAGATTCGCTGCGCGCTGGAAAGCACGCGCTTAACGCCGCATTTTGGAGAGCAAATCTTTAGCGCTTACACGCTGAACGTGTGGAAGCCCGACCCTGCACTTTACCTTCAGGCAGCCTCGGCAATGGGCTACGCCCCCGAGCAATGTATCGTGATCGACGATGCGGCGGTGGGCATAGAAGCAGGCTTGGCGGCGGGCATGCACGTTATCCATATCAACCACTTTCCCGCAGAGGAAACCACGCCTGAAGGCGCGATTGGTATACAGCATGCTCACGAACTACCTGACGTGATTTCCCGCCTTGATACACCAGTCACTAGTTAGCACAACACGTAAGGCGCTGATACAGCCTCCTTGTTGGTATACACAGCAGTTGAAGGGAGCGAGACGATGAAACTATTTTCGCTGCACGGCCAGGTCGCCATGGTGACCGGCTGCAATAAAGGCCTGGGGCAAGGTATTGCCCTGGCGCTGGCTCAAGCAGGCGCGGATATTGTCGGTGTTAGCCGACGCCCTGCCGATGATACAAAGCACCAGGTCGAAGCGCTGGGGCAGCGCTTTTACGCGGTTGAGGCGGAGCTTGGCCAGCATGCGCCAAGCGAGATTGTAAGCCAGGCCATCACACAAGCAGGCAAGCTGGATATCCTGGTCAACAATGCTGGCATTATCCGCCGGGCACCGGCCATTGAGTTTTCTGAAGAAGACTGGGACGCAGTGCTAGACGTTAACTTAAAGGCCGCGTTCTTTCTGGCTCAACACGTTGCCAAGCATCTTATTGAGCGCAAAGCGCCCGGCAAAATTGTCAATATCGCCTCACTGCTCTCTTTCCAAGGCGGCATTCGCGTCCCCTCTTACACCGCCAGCAAAAGCGGGCTTCAAGGCCTCACTCGCCTACTAGCCAACGAGTGGGCCGCCCACGATATCAACGTAAATGCGATCGCCCCTGGGTACATGGCAACCGATAACACCCAAGCGCTGCGCGACGACCCCCAACGTCATGACGAAATACTCGGCCGTATTCCGGCTGGCCGATGGGGAACGCCTGACGACTTGGCGGGCGCTGTCATCTTTTTGTGCTCTGACGCAGCCCGCTACGTTCATGGCCACACGCTAGCCGTGGATGGTGGTTGGCTTGCGCGCTAGAAGCAGGTAGTCAAATGCTCTTTAACGTTTAAGTCATTATCGACTAATAACAGCTGGCGCCATTTATCGAACGTTAAACAGGGGTGAGAGGCGCCAAACGCAACGATATCACCCACCTCAACATCCTGAGCCTCTTTGGGAAGCCTCACGAACGTGTGCTGATCCATGATATTCGTCACTTCCCAACCAGTCACCGACAACAGTTGCTCTGGGGTACCGGCTTCCCTGTAGCGACGCAGGGGAATGGGTAACTGATCATGGCCGATATCGCGCTTGCCTAATGCGATGATGGCAAGCCCCGGTTCAGGAAGCGACTGTACCTGTGCAAAGACCTCCAGGGCAGGCTCAAGGCCTTCCGGCAAATCAGGTCGACGAGCAAGCACGGCGGATTGCGCCTCACGATACAGCCCATGGTCGTGAACTACGTAACACCCTGGGCGTAATACGGCTGTAAATTGATCTTGAAGCGGCGCTCCTTCAAAAGCTTCTGCAATCACGTCATACCAGGCAGAACCCGATGCCGTGACAATGGGCTCAGGCTCTGAAAAGCGCTTTGCTGCCTCAAGCTCTACCGCCACATCTACTAGATATTTAGCGTAAGCACGAATACCGGCTTCTGGATCAGCGCCGTGCACGACGCCTTCATAGCCTTCCAACCCCGCCAAGGACAGCGCGGGTTCTTCAGCAATAGCCTCGGCCAGAGAGAGTATCTGTTGCTGGGTACGGCAGCCGCACCTTCCACCTGGAACACCTACCTCAATCAAAACCGGTAAGATCAGGCCTCGCTGGGCAAAAAAGCGCCCAAGCTGGCGTACGTTTTCCTGGCTGTCTACGACACAGTAAAACGTTGCACCTTGTTCTATCAGGCTAGCGACAATGGCCATATTCGCCTGCCCCACCAACTGGTTAGCCATCAATAGCCGGGTAATCCCATGAGCAAAAGCTGCGCGGCACTGTGGTGCCGTCGCCAAGGTAATCCCCCATGCCCCCGCCTGAATCTGACGATGAAAAAGCGCTGGCGTCATAGTGGTTTTACCATGAGGCGCCAAGCGGGCGCCGTGGGCTTCGGCAAAACGCTGCATCCACGCCACGTTATGCAGAAGCGGGCCTTCATGCACCACGGCGGCAGGCAGACTGACGCCCCCCAACAGGTTAGGGCCTAACTCCACACTGCCTTTATCTACTGCTGACGCCATTGATTGCATGTACCCATCTCCTGGAGTTTTAAGCGCATTTAATCATATCAGAACAGGTGCCCGAGCCAACTCTTGCGAACACTGGAGCACCCTCTACACTTCGCTAATTGCTAGCCATTAGTGCGCAAATAGCCCCGCTGATTTAACTCATCAGCGGGGCTATTCTATTGTGAAGAGAAATACATGGAAGAGTAATGGGTTATCTAGCAGTTAACTGCCCCACCGCCTGCTCTACACCGAGTAATTCGGTCAGGCCTCGCATACACCCATAAAACGGGTAATTAAATCACTTCCCTCCCGGACGTTCCGTATTGAGCAATCTCAACTTCGCGCAAAGGAGCCGAACGCGAAGTCGACTGGAACTGGACTATCGATAATATGGATGGGGCCTTCGAGTTGGCCGTCATCCGACTTGATACGAAACACCACGATGGTGTCCGAGTTCTGATTGCCTACGTAAAGGAAAGTGCCCGAAGGCTCGATGTTCATACCTCGCGGGATCTGCCCTTGGCTCTGAACCCACCCTGCTGAGGTCAACTGCCCTGATTCGGGATCAACCTTGAACATGGCGATGCTATCCATCCCGCGATTGGTAGCGTAGACCCAACGCCCGCTCGGGTGAATCTTAATTCCCGCCGTCGTATTCGTTCCCGTCGGTACTTCACCTGGATTATTAGGATTGAATGAAGGGCGGGTGAAAGTGGTATCTTGCGGTAAAGTCGATATCGATTGGAGCCATATAAATGCTCCCCGGCGTGGCTCGAAATCGAATACATCAATGGTGGAAGAAAGCTCGTTGATTACGTAGGCTCGATTATCGTCAGGATGAAATACCAAGTGGCGGCAGCCACTGCCGGATGGCACGTGGGCCTGGGGCACAGGTCCCGGCATTAGTTTGCCAGTAGCTAGTTCGAGTTCCCAAGCAAGAATCGAATCTCCGCCCAAATCTATGCCGAAAACATGCTGAGCACCGGGGTTGGACAGCATCATATGGGCGTGTGGGCCTTCCTGTCGAACAGGGTCGGGCCCACTTCCATTGCCTGACGCCTGAAACTGGTCGCTCATGGGTTCAATTTCACCCTCATCACCGAGCGGGAATACAGAAAAAGTACCCGTGCCGTAATTGGCCGCAAATAGATAACGTCCGGAGGGGTGAACGGCACAGTAGCAAGGCCAAGTGCCTTGAGTCGAGCGTGTATTGATCAGCGTTAGTCGCCCACTCCGCTCATCAATTTCATAAGCACTGATACGTCCTAACGGCGCTCCTTTGTCGTCCTCGCCAAGCTCATTGACACAGTAGATGTATCGTTTTGACGGCGCCATTGCCAAGTAAGACGGATTGTCGGCCTTTACCGTCTGGACGGGACTCAGATTGCCGGTTTCAAGATTCATCTTGTAGACATAAATGCCTTCGGCCTGACTTGGAATAACGCCACCGGGCGCCGTATTTGGTGACGAATAAGTGCCGACGTATAAATACTGCTCATTGGCGGGCGAACCCATCGAGTCCGAGTTCTGTGCGAAGGCGCCATGTGCCGTTGCTACCCAGGCTGCGCTGACACCAATGGCTTGCAAGAACGAGCGCCTAGAGAGTTTGGAGTTGTGCTCTGGAATACCCGAGCTTTGTTTTTGTTGTTGCAGATCTTTTTTTATTTTCATTTTTGATGACTCCATTGAACAGTAATCAGACACTACCTTGGCTAGCCGTACGTTTTATTAGAGAAATCAGTTTCGCCAAGCCATAGCCAACTCTACGGAGATAAGCGACGAATCGCGAACTCCACGCCACGCAGTTCGGCAAGCCCACGCATACGGCCATAAAGTGGATAGCCCGGCGCGGTTTTACGCTGCTGATCGTCGAGAATATGGTGGCCGTGGTCGGGGCGTAACGGCAAACGCGCCCCGCCCTGTTTTTCACGGCGACGCTCTTCTTCGACCAGTGCCTGGATAACGCCGACCATATCAACGTTACCTTCCAGGTGCGGCGCTTCGTGGAACGAACGTGGGTCCGCCTCGCGCTTTGTAGCACGCAGGTGGATAAAGTGAATATGCGGAGCAAAGTGGCGAGCCATGGCAACCAGGTCGTTGTCTTCACGAACACCATAAGAGCCGGTGCAAAACGTTAGGCCATTGGCCGGGCTGGGCACATGCTCCACCACCCACTGTGCATCCTCATGAGTTGACACCACTCGCGGCAAGCCCAGAAGCGGCCGGGGTGGATCATCCGGGTGGATCGCCATACGAATGCCGACTTCTTCAGCCACTGGAATAATCGCCTGTAAAAAGTAGCCAAGATTTTCGCGCAGCTTTTCCGCATCAATCTCGGCATACTCCGCCAGCACATCCCGAAACTGTTCCAGCGTATAGTGCTCTTCAGCCCCTGGCAGTCCGGCGATCAGTGTGGTCACCAGCTTGTCACGGGCGGACTGATCAAGCGTCTCCAGGTAGCGTTGCGCCATATGCTTATCCGCTTCGCTATACTCAGCCTCGGCCCCTGGCCGCTTAAGAATAAAGAGATCAAAAGCAGCAAACGCGGTGTGATCAAAGCGCAGCGCCAGCGCGCCGTCCGGCAGTACATGGACGAGATCCGTGCGCGTCCAGTCGAGCACCGGCATAAAGTTGTAGCATACCGTGTCGATGCCACAGGCCGCCAAATTACGTAGCGTTTGGCAGTATGTGGCAATCAATGCATCGCGCTCGGGCAGGCCCTGCTTTATCGCTTCATGGACCGGAACACTCTCAACTACCGACCAGCTTAACCCAGCGGCCTCAATCATGGCCTTGCGCGCTTGAATCGCCTCGACCGGCCATACCTTATCGTTGGGTATTTCATGCAGCGCCGTCACAATACCAGTCGCGCCGGCCTGCCGGATTTCTTCAAGACGTATGACATCGTTAGGGCCAAACCAGCGCCAGGTATGTTCCATAGATAACTCCCTATTCTTCGATGCCTAGCGCTGCGAGCGCGGCGTTTAACCCGCTTTGCGTCAAGGCGCGATAAGCTGCTAGCACATCGTCAACAAATGACTGATTCGCCGCCAACGCAGATGGCACAATTTCATCAATGGCTAAAAAGGCGTTTACCAGCGCGACCGGGTGACCACCGTGAGTCTGGTGCAGCTCCGCAAACTGTTTGGCCATAGGGTCATCAACGGTATAGGGCTGGCCGTTTAGCGCTTGACCATCGGTATAACGAATCCATGCGGCCATGCCCAGCGCCACGCAGGGAGACGCCAGCCCGGTGCTAGCCCGCTCAAGCGCTCCGCTTAACCAGCGCTGGGGTAGCTTCTGGCTACCGTCCATGGCAATTTGCTGAAGCCGGTGGCGCAAGCTGTCATTGGCAAATCGCGCCAGCAGTGAATCCGCGTAGGCCGTCAAGTCAGTACCTTCGGGCATTTCAAGCGTGGGCGCGGCCTCTTCAAGCATATAGCGGCGCAATAGCGCACGCAGCGGCGTATGGCCCACACCGTCGAAGACCGTTTCAATGCCTTCTAGTGCACCAAGATAAGCAAGCAGTGAGTGGCTGCCGTTGAGCATACGCAGCTTCATGGTTTCAAACGGCGCTACATCGCTTACCATCTCGACGCCTTCAGCTTCCCAGCCAGGTCTTCCCAGCGGAAAGTGGTCTTCAACCACCCACTGTGAAAACGCCTCGCCCACCACGGCATTGGGGTCGTTGACGCCAAGCTTAGCAAGGCGCTCGAAGTCAGCGTCGGTCATCGCAGGCACGATGCGGTCGACCATCGAGCTCGGAAACGCCACCTGCTCTGCGATCCATTCAGCCAGCGCGGCACTGCGCTGTTCAGCAAGGCGCACAACCGCCATTCGGGTGCGCTGTCCGTTATGGGGCATATTGTCACAAGAAAGTACCGCAAACGGCTCGATACCCGCCGCATGACGTCTTGCCAGTGCTTCTACCAATAACCCAGGCGCCGTACGCGGCTGCTGAGGGGAGGCAATGTCACCCGAAACCATCGGGTCATCTACCCTTAGCTCGCCACTGGCCGGATTGAGAAAGTAGCCTTTTTCCGTCACGGTCAGGGTGACGATACGCGTACTCGGCGCCGCCAGACGGTCAAGCAGCGCATCTCTATCCCGCCCCCAGTTGCCCGAAGCATCGCGGCCTGAGAACAACGTTTCTTCAATCACGCCGATCTCGCGCAGCGTCAGCGTCTGACTATCGGCATATTCCGCCACCTGATAGCGGTAACCCGCCTTGCGCAGGTTATCTACCAAATCAACACTTGAGCGTAAATTGGCGCTACATACGCCCCACTCGCCATCGCCTGTGCGCTGGCGATAGCGCTCAAGATAAACCGCTTGGTGAGCACGGTGAAATGCGCCCAAGCCAAGGTGGACGATACCGATCTGACCGCTTTGCGACACGGCCTCAATACGTTGCACACTCATACCTAGTTACTCCCCATCAGCAGATTAGGCAGCCACAGCGAAATAGCTGGTACGTAGGTCACCAGCATAAGTACTGCCAGGTTGCACAGCAGGAAAGGCACGATTGCGCGGGCAACCGTCAGCATAGGCAGCTTGCCAATACCGGCCACCACAAACAGACATACGCCCACAGGCGGTGTAGTCAGACCGATCATCAGGTTGAGCACCGCGATTACGGCAAAGTGCACCGGATCCACGCCGACACCTGTGGCCACCCCCACCAGCGCGGGGAAGAGAATGATCAGCGCGGCGATGGTTTCCATAAAGGCGCCAACGAACAGCAGGATCAGGTTGAGAATCAGCAGCACGATCAGCGGGTTTTCGCTGATGGAGAGAATCAGCGTGGCGATCATCTGGGGTATCTGCTCGCTGGTCAGGATCCAGCCGAACAGGTTGGCCAGGCCCACCATCAGCAAAAGCGCTGACGAGGTCAGAACGGTGTCCACCAGAATGCCCGGAAGCTTGCGCCAGGTAAGCCCCTTGTAGACATACATGCCTACCACCAAGGCGTAAAGACTGGCCACAATCGAAGCTTCGGTAGGCGTAAAGAAGCCGCCGATGATGCCGTAAAGAATGATCACGGTCATCAACAGTGCCCAGAAGGCTGTTTTCGCTTCACGCAGAAGCTGCAGGACCGGCACCCGTTTCTCTTTTGGATAGCCCCGGCGCACGGCGAGAATGTACACCGTGATCATCATGGCCAAGCCCATCAAAAGGCCGGGGACCGCGCCTGCCAGAAACATCCGTCCAACCGAAATACCGCTTAACGAGCCTGCAATAATCATCGGCACGCTGGGAGGAATAATCGGCCCAACGGTAGATGAGGCGGCGGTAACGGCAGCGGCAAACGGCTTGTCGTAACCCGAGCGCGCCATGCCGGGAATCATCACCGAGCCGATACTCGCCGAGTCCGCCACGGCGGTGCCGGAAATACCGCCAAAAATCATTGAGCCGCCCACGTTGGCAAGGCCCAGGCCGCCGCGAATATGTCCAAGCAAGGCATTGGAGAAGCGCACGATGTGCTCGGTAATATTGCCCACGTTCATCAAGTTACCGGCCAGCACGAAGCCCGGAATACACAGCAGAACGAAGGTGTCGATGCCCGCGTACATGCGCTGGGGCACGATGGTCAGCGAAATGCCTTCCATCAGTAGATACGACATTGAAGCGATACCGAGCGCAAAGGCGATAGGCATGCCCACCAACAGTAGTATCAGGAAAACGCTGAATAAAATAATGACTTCCATGCTTACGACTCCTGTTCACGAGAGGCAGAGGAGCGACACATTGCGATGATTCCCTCAAGACATCCCAGTACGCTATAAACCAGGAGCAGCGCAAAGGTGACTACTGTTGAGAAAAAGATGTACAGCATGGGCACCCGCAGTGTGGGGGATGTCTGCCAAGTGCCGTTCTGGGCGTACTGCCAGGCATAAGGCAGCACCAGAAAAGCAAACACGCCGATCATCAGACAGATCAGCGCTTGAAACGCCGCTTTCATGCGCGGGCCAAGCATATGATGGAAAAGCTCGACGCTGATATTACGGTGTTGGCGCATGACTACCCCAACCGACAGCGCCACCATATAGATAAACAGATAGCGCGAGAGCTCTTCGGTCCAGGCGATGGAAAACGGCAGGAATAACCGTGAACTCACCTGCAGCAGCACCGTAGCGGCAATCGCGACCAGCGCCAGTACTGAAAGAGTAAGAAAACAGGCATCCACCCAGCCTATCAGGCGCCCGATGGGGCCTTGCAGCTTGGGCACCGCCGACATCGAATCCAGACTCTCCAACGCTTCTTGTTCAAGCGCTTTTTGATCCGAGCTCATAAACGTATCCTCATGGGACAGACTGCTCTTGCAGACAGAACTTGCAAACTGAGAATGGGCTGGCACGCGGCCAGCCCATTCTCACTACCAACCGTCTTACAGGTCTTGAATGGCGTCGAAGATTTCACGCTGTTCAGGTGTCAGGGCTTCCAGCACCGCCGGACGGGCCGCTTCAGCGAAGGCATCCACGTCTACTTCGATGAATTCCATGCCACGCTCTTGAAGGGCTTGCTCCAGGCGCTCCTGGTCTTCTACAAACAGCTCGGACTCGTAAGCCTGCATGGTATCAGCCGCGTCGCGCACTACCTGCTGAAGCTCTTCAGGCATTTTTTCAAGCTGATTACGGCCAATCACCACGTAGATCCAGCTGCGCACGTGACCGGTCATGTTCACGTAGTCCTGAACCTCATTGAAGCTGGCGCTTTCGATCAGGCTCAGCGGGTTTTCCTGACCTTCCAGGGTGTTCTGTTGAAGCGCGGTAAACACTTCGCTGAACGCCATTGGGGTAGGACGTGCGCCCATCGCCTGCCAGGTATCTACAAACAGCGGCACGTTAGGCACGCGCAAGCGTAAGCCGTCCAGGTCATCCGGCGTGCGGATAGGTCGATTGGATGTCAGCTCGCGAGGGCCACGTTCAAACCAGGCTAGCGGCACCAGATTGGTACGCTCGATGATCTGCTCTTCAATCTCGGCACCGACCTCGCCGTTAACGACGGCATGCAGATGCTCAGAATCCCGGAAGGCATAAGGCACGGCCATCATGGCCGCCTTGGGCGCCCAGTTTTGCAGGCTCTCGCCGGTAATCGTCATGTCCGCTGTGCCCAACTGAATGCTGTTGATCACATCCATTTCATTACCCAACTGCTCGCTGGGGTAAAGGCGAACTTCAATGCGTCCGTCAGAGTTGGCTTCCACCTCCTCCTTGAACTTCTCGGCGGCCTGGTGCCAGATGTTCTGCTCGTTGGCAAGATGCCCAAAACGCAGCGTGTAGTCGGCGGCCAGCGCCGATTGCGCGCTGAATACCATCGTTGCAAGTACTGCACTGGTTAACAGTTTCTTAATCATTTTATCGCTCCTGCACTTCTGCATTGTTGGTTGTTAGTGCGTGTGGTTAAGATGAGTTGGCGTGTCCTTCAGGGATTGATTTGGATCAACACCTTACGGGCTTCTTCAGGACGGTGATCAAGCATATCGATGGCGCCGGGCATCTCGCTTAGCGGCAGTCGATGGCTAACCAGCGCCAGAGGGTCCAGCTTGCCGCTTGCCATGAGCGCAAGCACCTCCGGAAACTTACGATTGTTGAGCCGCGAGCCAACCAGGGTCAGCTCTTTCTTGATCACTTCAAGCTGTATCAAATCGCTTGGCTGGACGCTGAAACCGAGCAGGCCGATGCGCCCGGCGGGCGATGCCAGGCGCAACATCTGAGGCAATAGCGCCGGCACGCAGGCGGCATCAGCAATCAGCGGCACGCCCTCGCCTTCGGTCAGTGCCAGAATCTCTTTTTCGACATCCTGAGTGCGGCTATTGAGCACGTGGGTCGCCCCCAGCTCCTTGGCCGCGGCCAGGCGCTCGTCGATCACGTCGGTAACGATAATCTCGTCGATGCCCATGGCGCGGGCCATCTGCAGGATAGTCATGCCGATCATACCGGCGCCTAGAATCAGAAGCCGATCACCGCGGTGCGGCTGCATGCGGTCCAGCACGTTCGCGGCGATGGTGTAAGGCTCCACCAGTGCGGCGGCGTCAAGCGCAATATGCTCGGGCACCTGGTGCACGTTGGCTGCCGGCACACAGACGAACTCCTCAAAACCGCCGTTACGGTGCACGCCGATCACTTCCAGAGCGCTACATACGTTGGGTCGATTAATGCGACACGGATAGCAGGTGCCGCAACTGATGACCGGGTCGACACAGACGCGATCGCCGACGCTTACATCCGCTACGCCCTCGCCCAGCGCCTCGATGACGCCAGCAAACTCGTGACCGGTGATGCGTGGAAAGCGTACGAAAGCGTTATCGCCGTGAATGATATGCATGTCGGAACCACAGATTCCGGCAAACGCTACGCGTACCAGTACCTCGCCCGCCGCCGGGGAGGGAATTTCAACCTCGGCAACCTTAAAATCGTGAGGCGCGTTGACCTGAAATGCTTGCATGGATGCGAAACTCCTTACCCGTTCTTTAGGTCACCAATGCCAGAGGGTGCCATCTTCCAACCGATTGACCGGCAGACTGGCGCGCTTGTAGGGGTACTGTTTGGCAAGCTCTTCGTCGATATCCACGCCGTGCCCCGGCGTTTCACCGACGATAAAGTGGCCATCCTCAAAACGATAATCGTGAGGAAACACTTCGTTAGTCGCGCTGGTGTGAGGCATGTATTCCTGAATACCAAAGTTAGGTACCCAGGTATCAAAATGGATAGCCGACCCCAAGCAAACCGGGGAGAGATCCGTTGGCCCGTGGAAACCGGTCCGCACATGATAAAGGCCGGCTAAATCAGCAATGCGGCGCACATGAGTGATACCGCCTGCGTGAGTGAGCGTGGCGCGAATATAGTCGATCCACTGGTTTTCAATCAGCGCTTTGGCGTCATGTATGCTATTGAACACTTCACCCACGGCCAGCGGTGTGGTGGTGTGCTGGCGTATAAGCCCAAACGCTTCCTGGTTTTCAGCAGGGACACAGTCCTCAAGCCAGAAAAGATGATAAGGCTCAACTTCCTTGCCCAGGCGGGCGGCTTCAATGGGCGTCAGACGATGGTGTACATCGTGCAGAATATGCAGGTCATCACCGAAGCGCTCGCGTACGGCGGCAAACAGTTTGGGCACGTGGTTTAGATATTTGCTGGTGCTCCACACATGCTCGGCGGGCAAATCGGCATCCGCAGGCTCGTAGGGCTCGCCATCTTTCTTGGCCACACCATAAATGCTCGCAATGCCGGGTACGCCTGCCTGCACACGCACGGCTTTGTAGCCTTCATCCACATGGCGGGCGACTTCTTCAAGACACGACTCGATATCGCGTCCCGTCGCGTGGCCATACACCATCACGCGCTCGCGGCTCTTACCGCCCAGCAGTTGATAGAGCGGCATACCCGCGAGTTTCGCTTTAATATCCCAAAGCGCCATGTCGACAGCGGCAATCGCGCTCATGGTAACCGGGCCACGACGCCAGTAAGCGCCACGATACAAGTAATGCCAAATATCTTCGATACGCTGCGGGTCACGGCCAATCAAGGCAGGAATGACGTGCTCATCAAGGTAGGCCACTACGGCCATTTCACGGCCATTGAGCGTGGCATCCCCGATACCGTAAGTTCCTTCGTCAGTCACAATCTTTAAGGTGACGAAATTGCGCCCCGGCGAGGTGACAATAGTATAGGCATGTTCGATTTTCATGGAGTTGCCTCCTCAATGAGGGATACCGTTTCCTGAGTATCGAACATCTCGGGAAACCGCTTTACTAAATCGGGTAGCGAAACAAAAATCTCACGCAGATGGCGCCGCATGGCCTGCTCGGCCATTGCTATATCGCGGTCTTCAATGGCAGACACAATATGGGCGTGCTGGTCGATCAAACGGGCGATGGGGGTGGTATCAGGAACGCTTAAGTAGCGTACGCGGTCCATCTGAGCTCTTACCTCTTCAATGACTTTCCAGGCGGCCTGCTGCCCAACTGCCAGCGACAACGTCTTGTGAAAACGCTCATCCAGCCGGTAAAAGCGAATGGTGTCGTGAGGCTCAATGCAGCGGCGCTGGCGCTCAAGTAAGTCATGCAGCTCTGTGAGCACATCCGGCGCAAGCCCCTTGGCCGTTGCCTGGCGCACCACGGCCACCTCCACCGCTTCACGTACAAAACGTGCTTCCAGCACCGCGCCTTGGGATATCTTGACAACATAGGTGCCACGCTGAGGCCTGACTTCGACAAGTCCCGCCTCCGAAAGACGGATAAAAGCTTCACGTACCGGCTGGCGGCTGACCGAAAAAGCATCCGCTACTTCTTTTTCAGAAAGCGCTTTGCCCGGGGGCAGCACCATCTGAATGATGGACTGGCGCAATACCTGGTAAAGACGCTGACGAACCGACTCGGTCTCCGACGTCTCCTGCCATAGCGCCTGTAGCGTAATATTGATATTGCTCATTTGCAGCAGCCTGAATTAAGGGGGCCTGTCGCCCTAACTGATATGACTAGTATGGTAGTATGGCAACGCAAACAAAAGCCCTTTAAACCTATACTTTGGTTGCAGGTGAATCACCATGAAACGTCCGCTTTACTCAGGCTCAAATTATAAAAAAGCCCTAAACATTCATGATTTAGAACGTATCGCCAAGAAAAAACTGCCGAACTTTGTATTCGAATATGTTTATGGCGGCAGCGATGATGAACATACGCTGCGTCATAATCGCGCCGTGTTCGATCAATATCTGTTTGAACCTAAAACGATGACTAACGTAGGTGCACGCGATTTAAGCACGACATTGTTTGGCCGCTCTTACCAAATGCCATTGGCGATTGGGCCAACGGGCTTTAACGGCATGCTGACGCGTGATGGGGATTTAAAACTAGCCTATGCCGCCCGTGATGCCGGCATTCCTTTCGTGCTAAGCAGCGTTTCAACTACACGCCTTGAAGACATCGCTGCCATCGAAGGGCTTACCGCCTGGATGCAGATCTATTTTTATCGTGACCGCGACTTTGTTAAATCGATGATACAGCGCTGTGTTGATGCAGGCTTTGAGGCCATCGTTGTAACGACAGACAGCGCAATTTACGGGAATCGCGAATGGGATGTACGCAATTTTAGCCGCCCCATGAAACCCTCCCTGCCCAACCTGCTTCACCTACTCACCAAACCAGGCTGGATGAGCGATGTGCTGATACCCGATGGCCTGCCTACGTTTAAAAACCTGGATGATTTGCTGCCACCCGATAAACGTAACGCTCAAGGTGCTTCACAGATAATTGGCCCGCAGCTAGACCCATCGCTCAACTGGGAAGACATCGCCTGGCTCCGTGATTTATGGCCAGGCAAGATCATTCTAAAGGGAATTATATCGCCGGAAGAAGCTGAACAGGCCGTACGGTTGGGTATCGATGGCATCGTACTTTCCAACCACGGTGGACGACAGCTTAATCACTCGCTCTCACCCATGGATACACTGGCCGAGGTTAAAGCTTTTACAGGCGAGCGCTGTCATTTATTCGTGGATAGCGGCTTTCGACGCGGCACCGATATTATAAAAGCGTTGGCGCTAGGAGCAGACGCCGTGTGGCTTGGAAGAGCCACGCTTTATGGTTTAGCGGCTGGTGGTCAGGCGGGTACGCAGCATGCGCTTAATCTACTGCGAGGAGAAGTAGACAGGACCTTGGGCCTGTTAGGGTTCACTACTATCCAGGATTTAACCTCTGCTTGCTTGAGCAAACGTAAACTTTGAGTTTATTCATCTATTCAAGATTGCAAGAGCGCCGCTGGACGACCGCTCTTGCCTTTAAAATCAGGTTACTTAAATATCCACTAAGTCGCCTACTTGGACGTTAGACCTATTTTTAAAAGCGCTTCAGAAAATAACAACAAACAAAATCATTGAATTTAAAACAAGTTAAACATTATTTAATCTTCTGCAAACATCTAACCCAGCCCCTATTATTAACTGACTTATAGAATGAAAAACTAGCCCCTTATTATTTTATAAACGGCGCCCGGCTTAAGGACGTATATTTAACAGGAGAGGTTTACTATGAGCATACAGAATTTTAAAGAGTGCATTGAAGCCTGCAATATATGTGCGGTCTATTGCGATAATTGCGCTACTTCCTGCCTTCAGGAACCCACTCTTGGCAACATGGCGGAATGCATTCGCCTGGATATACAGTGCGCACAAATTTGTCGCCTGGCCGTCGCCTTTATGGCCCAAGGCAGCGAGTATGCTCAGGACATCTGTCAGCTGTGTGCGGATATCTGTCAAAAGTGCGGCGACGAATGTGGGCAACATGAAGCTGATCATTGCCAGGAATGCGCTCAAGCGTGCCACCGCTGCGCCAGTCTATGTGCATCAATGGTGGCCTAAACCGAAATCTCAGCCAGAACCCACATACCGTTCTGCTTTAGCAATTAAGTTGAAAAACAGTTCAATACGCCTAACTTATGAGGTGAGCAGGGCTTGAGCGAACCCATGCTCACTTTTTTTATAGGTTTTATTTATTAGCTATTATATAGATTCCCTCTTAACGGAAGCGGCTTAACGATGCAAAGCAAGGACAGCTTTATAACATTCGTTTTTCGGCCCAGCAGACTGATCATTTTGGCGGTGTTAGCTTTGGCCGGTTGCCGTTACCCGGTCAATATTGAGCGCCCCATGGCAGATATGCAGGGCGGCGAGCTGAACATTGGTCTTTCTGAGAATCCACCTTGGGTCATTAATACCGACCAGGGTCCGGCCGGGCTGGAAGTCGAAATAATCCAGGCGCTTGCGGAAAATATGGACGCCACCATCAACTGGCACTGGGATAGCGAGGGCAATCTGTTAGCAGCGCTATCTCACTACCAGCTGGACTTGGTGATCGGTGGCCTTACCCAGGATTCAAATGTAAGCGCGCTCGCCGCGCCCACTAAGGCTTACTATAAGAGCCGCTATTTAGTCGGCGTGCCCGAGGGCACCCCAATACCCAGCAACCTGGAAGGTGTTGAGGTGACCGTTCCGGTTGTTAACCATATCGCTCGCGCGCTTAAAAAAGAGGGTGCAATCCCTCGCCCTACCCCAGACCTTGGCACTCAAAATGAAGCGGTCGCCAACCCATCATGGTGGCTTCATGCGCATAACTACCAAATAGGCGACTGGGAAATCGCGACCGATCAACATGTCATGGCGCTGCCCAAAGGCGAAAATGCCTGGATGCTTGCCGTGCAACGGCATTTAAATAGCTACCCTGATATTGAACAACGCCTTCAACGCCTGGAGGCAGGCCGATGAAAATACGCAAGCTATATCACCTGCCACCGGATAAGCAGCAGGATCTCAACTATCTCATTCGCCTTGAATGGTGGAATTTAGCATTTCGTATTTCCATTGTATCGGTGCTCGCGCTGGTACTGGGAAACAGCCAGGCAATGAAAGTCGCGTGGCTGGAAGACATGCTGTCGCTCATTCCGCCTATTGCCTTCTTGTTGGCCGTGCGGTTTCGCAAACGTCCGCCTAATGAGACATACCCCTATGGGTATCAACGCGCCACTATTATTGCCTTTTTATGCACGGCAACTGCGCTAAGCGCGATGGGACTGTTTCTACTGGGTGATTCGTTGCTTAAGCTTGTCCATCAGGAACACCCGAGTATCGGCGCCATTACCTTGTTTGGTGAAACGATATGGATGGGTTGGGTGATGGTTGGCGTGCTGATTTACAGCGTTATTCCACCTGTCATTATCGGGCGCTTACAGACCAAAGCCGCGGCAAAAGTGCATGAGAAGACCGTGTTTGCCGATGGGAAGATGAGCAAAGCCGACTGGATGACAGGGATGGCTGCCATCGTTGGTGTACTGGGTGTGGGAGCCGGCTTTTGGTGGGCGGACGCAGCGGCTGCGGCCATTATCGCCCTGGATGTTACCAAGGATGGTATTACCAATTTAAAAGAAGCCGTAGGCGACCTACTTGACCGCCGCCCTCACTTTACCTCTCGCGAAAAACCGGAATACATGGAAGAAGCGCTGGAAGCCGAGCTTCGGGCCATGCCCTGGGTAGCCGCCGCCTCAGTACGCTTACGCGAAGAAGGCCCAATCTTCAGCGGAGAAGCCTTTGTAACCCCGCATAGTAACGATGACCTGGCGCGCCATCTTAAAGAGGCCTCACAGCACCTTAATAATTACGACTGGCGTATTTATGAAGTCGTCGTTACTGCCTGGCCTAATGAGGAACACATACCTTCTCCTGCCAACGCCACCCCGCCATAAACCAATATGGCCGACTAACGTCGTTATAAATGATCGAAAGGACGCTCTATATGACAGAAAGCACACTGGCTGGCGTGATAGGCGTTCTTCTTGTTGCGCTGGCCAATTTTGATGCCATTCGTACCACGCTTTCCGCCTCTCACTCAGGGCCCGTCACCAATCGCTTGATTAGTGGTGTTTGGTCGATACTGCTATTGATTCATCGAACCCGGCGCTGTCATTGGTTACTCGCCGCCGCGGGCCCATGGATAACGATCGGGCTTCTTTTAGTCTGGGTAATAACGTTATGGCTGGGCTGGCTATTGGTTTTCTGTGGCGGGTCAGATGCTGTTGTGAATGCCAACACCCAGGCATCGGCCAGTTTGGTCGAACGTATCTACTTTACCGGTTATACCCTTACCACACTGGGCTATGGCGATTTTGTGCCGGGTAATGATCGCTGGCGCCTGGTCCCCACCTTGGCAGCAGCCAATGGCTTTTTCCTGTTTACGCTGTCGATTACTTACATGCTTAATATCGTTTCTAACGTTACCCAAAAACGTCACTTAGCGCTGTCTATCAGTGCGCTAGGCGAAAGCCCGCTAGAAGTTCTTAACACCACCCATGACAATGGGAAATTTACCAGCTTAAGCCAGCAGCTATCGCCTATTCAGCAAACTATCAGCACACTTGGCCAACAGCACCTCGCCTACCCTATTCTTCACTATTACCACGCGGGCAGTAGCCAGAAATCACTCCCGTTAGCGTTAGCGCGGCTTTATCAGGCGCTCATACTGGCAACCATCGCCAATCCTGACCTTAGCGCTGCCACCCACACTCAGTTCACTATAACGCTGCGCGTCATCGATCAATTTCTTGATACGTTGGATAGTGCGTTCATCCACGCCGCACCGCATTTGCCGCCTTTTCCAGCTCTTGAGGCCTACAAGACCTTACCGGGATTCGATGCATCACAAAAACAGATGCAGGAGGGATTAAGCGATCACTCTCAAAAAGTACTGCTCGCCTATATTCAGAAGGATGGCTGGGAGTGGGAAGATATCTGGCAGTTAGCCGAAGAGAAAAGTGCCTCATAAATTCGAGGCCGCCCCCCTCACACTAAGCTACATGTGAAAGGGGCGGTTTGGCTAAGCGGCGTTTAGCGCTTTGGCCGGGCCGAAATGCTCAAAGTGACGATGGGTCTCCGCGACACCCAAAAGCTCCAGACTCTGGTTGATCGCCGCCATGAAACCATGGGGGCCAACGAAGTAGCAGCGGCTGTTAGGTGCTAGATACTTGGCCAGCACGGCTTCATTTATCCGGCCCTGATGGTCCCCCTGGCTGCCCTGTTCAAGCACGGTAACTGCGGTCAACTGATCAGGGTTGGCGGCGGCCAGCTCATCAATAGTTTTGGCAAACGCACGGCTATCCATATCGATAGCCGCATGCAGGTAGGTAACCTGGCGACCCTGGCTAAGCGCCTGTTTGGCAATCGGCAACAGCGGTGTCTGGCCGATGCCGCCGCTGATCAAGAGCAGAGGCTCGTCACCTTTCTTGAGGGTCAACTCACCGGCAGGGGGTAATAGTTCGATCACATCACCTACCGTCAGCTGGTCATGGAAAAAGCGGCTGGCCACACCGTGCGGTTCACGCTTGATGGATAACCGGTAGGAGCGGCCGTTGGGCACATCAGAAAGACTGTAATGGCGGGACGCTTGTACGCCGTCGATATTCAGCTTCACCCCGATGTACTGCCCCGGCGAATAGTCGGCCACCGGGCCACCATCTTCAGGCTCCAGAATGAACGAGCGGATAACACGGCTCTCCTGATGCGTAGCGGCAATACGAAAACGCCGCGTGCCCCGCCAGCCGCCGGGCAGCTGTTCAAACTCCTGGTAACGCTTGGCTTCCAGGTCGATGAGAAGATCGGCAAGCTCTTGATAAAGCGCGCCCCAGGCATCGGCCACCTCTGCCGTCACGGCGTCGCCAAGCACCTCACAGATGGCAACCAGCAGGCACTCGCCCACGATCGGGTAGTGCTCGGGCTGGATATCCAGCGACACATGCTTGTTCACCACGGTTTCCATGATCTGGCGCGCCGTTTGCGGATTCTGGCGCACGCCCACATAGGCAAGAATCGAGGCCGCCAGCGCGCGCGGTTGCCCACCGTCTTTCTGGTGTGTCTGGTTGAACAGTGACTTGACCTGCGGGTAGCGTTCGAACATCAGCGGGTAAAAACGCGCGGTAATCGTGTTGAGATGTTCCGCTACCACGGGAGCCGTGGCGGCAATGATCTGTTCTTGTGCCTGTGTCAGCATAATGGCCTCTTTTCAACGTCCTACTAAAGATTCATATTGAATACACCTTTAAAATATCAGGTTTTGCCGAGCCAATGTATGAGCTGCGTCAATAAAACGCTTTTGCGTAAAAAGCGGTTATACCCCTTTTAACCACGGCACTACAGGCAAAACGAAATCATTAAAACAAGCGCTTCGCTAGTGCTTATAGCAGTGCTTTATTGTCGCTTGCTGTATTTACAGTGTCGCCTTAAGTCAATAATCAACCATCTACGCTCGCCATACTGATGTTCTTTACGAATATCAGTTTTAAAAGGAGCAGCGTATGAATCGCAACGTAATTCTGACGTGTGCAGTCACCGGCGCAGGCGATACGACCGGCAAAAATCCTAACGTTCCGATTACGCCCAAACAGATCGCGAACGACTGTATCGCTGCGGCAAAAGCAGGCGCCAGCGTTGCCCATATACATGTACGTGATCCGGAAACCGGTGGCATCAGCCACTCACTAGAGCACTTTCGTGAAGTGATGACGCGTGTGCGCGAGGCTGATGCCGACATTGTGATGAATATCACAGCGGGTGGCGGTGGTGATTGGATTCCCGACACTGAAGACCCCACTCGAGGCGGCCCAGGTACAGACATCCAAACACCTGCGCAGCGCCATGCTCCGGTAGGTGAGCTGCTGCCAGAACTGTGCACCCTGGACTGCGGCAGCCTTAACTTTGGCGATATGGTGTATGTAAATACCGCTGACTGGCTTCGCGAGCATGCCCGCCTGGTACAGGCTGCAGGCGTTAAGCCCGAATTGGAGTGCTTTGATCTTGGCCATGTATGGTTTGCCCGCCAGTTGCAGCAGGAAGGGCTTATAGATGGTGATCCCCTTTATCAGCTCTGCCTGGGCATTCCCTGGGGTGCGGAAGCAGACCCCGAAACAATGCTAGCCATGCGCAACAAATTACCCGGTAGAGCGCACTGGGCCGCATTTGGCATTGGCCGTCATCAAATGCCGATGCTCGCTCAGGCCATGCTTTTGGGCGGCCATGCGCGCGTCGGGCTAGAGGATAACCTCTATTTAGAGAGAGGCGTTATGGCGACTAATGGGCAGCTGGTTGAAAAGGCCGCCACGCTCATTGATAACCTTGGCGCCCGCATAATGTCTCCCGCCGAAACTCGCACCCAGCTTAAGCTACGCGACCCGAACACAGGCACCATCGTCACTGGAGGTGATGCATGAGCCACCAACTCGCGGTGATTGGTACGGGTGTTATCGGCAATGGTTGGATTGCCCGCGCACTTGCTCAGGGCTGGGAGGTCGTCGCTTTCGATCCTGACCCCAGTGCTGAAACGCGCACGCGCGTCTTTGTTGAAAATGCCTGGCCTTCCCTGACACGCCTCGGTCTGGCAGAAAGCGCCAGCCTTGACCGGCTGCGCTTTGCTGACAGCCTTGACGCCGCTGTAGCCAATGCAGATTTGATTCAGGAAAATGTGCCGGAACGCTTGGCACTGAAGCGCGATATTCTTGCCAATATCGACGCTGCTGCAGCAGAGAACGTTATCATTGGTTCGTCAACGTCGGGCTTCAAACCGAGTGACCTTCAGCAAGCCTGTACCAAGGCGCCGGGCCGAGTCATCGTTGCGCACCCCTTCAACCCGGTTTACCTGTTGCCGCTGGTGGAGTTAGTCGGTGGCACTGACACACAAGCAGATCAGATTGATACAGCCCAAGCGCACTACAAGGCGCTAGCCATGCGTCCACTGGTGGTGCGCAAAGAGATTGAAGGCCACCTTGCCGATCGCTTGATGGAAGCCCTTTGGCGGGAAGCCCTTCATTTAGTCAATGATGGCGTTGCCACCACAGAAGAGATAGATGCCGCCGTGGTTTACGGCTGCGGCCTGCGCTGGCCTCTGATGGGCACCTTTCTTACCTTTCACTTGGCAGGCGGTGAGCAGGGTATGCGACATATGCTTGAACAGTTTGGTCCGGCGCTTAAACTTCCCTGGACGAAGCTTGAAGCGCCAGAGCTTACCGATGAATTGATTGATCGTGTGGTTGAGGGCTGTGAACACCAGGCCGCAGGCAGGCCGGTCGTGGAACTTGACCGCCGGCGTGATGATTTTCTGGTAGAGCTACTTGATCTCGTTCAAAAATATTGGCCCGAAGCCGAGGGGTTGGAGGGACGCATTTAATGGTCATACTGGATACCAAGGTCGCCGCTGAGTGGGTTGATTACAACGGCCATATGAACGATGCAGAGTACGCCAGGGTATTCTCCCTGGCGGTGGACGCCTTGATGGTACACATTGGCTTGGATGCAACGGGGCGGGACCACCATCGCTATACGCTGTATACGCTGGAAACCCACCTCTGCTATCAGAAAGAAGCCCATGAAGGCCAATCCATGCAGGTAAAAGTGACGCGACTGGATCACGATGCCAAACGCCTGCATATCTTCTTCGAGCTAGTGGATGCAGACAATAATCTCTTAGCGACCAGTGAGCAGATGCTGATGGGCATCAACCAGGAAACCGGGCGTCCCAGTGGGTTTCCTGAGCCCATTTCCCAGGCAATTATCAACCTACCCAGCGCCGCAGCTGGGGAATGGCCTGGACTTGCAGGTCGTACGATTGGTATTCCTCGCAAAAATGCTTATTAGCGATTTTATTGCTCGCTTTGAGGCGGGCTTAGCCAGACTCGAACAGGCGTCGATCCAAGACGCGCGCCGTCACTACGATGATTTATGTCAATCGTTTGCGCCAGCCGACCCGAAGGGTATGACAGTGGCGGATGACTACGTGGCGGGCGTTCCCGTAAGGCGCTTCTGCCCTGCTGTTGCGCCGCCTGAACAAATCGTGTTTATTCACGGCGGCGGCTTTACGATTGGCTCAGTACGCAGTCATCATGGCGTTGCGGCCAGTTTGGCCGATCAATTAAACCGCGAAGTGGTCAGCATCAACTATCGGCTGGCCCCTGAGGCGTGCTACGCGGCTATGCTCAGCGACTGTATCAACGTAGCCCAGGTGGTTAAACCCATCGCGTTAGTCGGCGACAGTGCGGGCGGGCGTTTAGCCATGGACATGGCACCTTTACTTAATAAAGCCATGAGTAACCAACCGCTGCTGGGGCTGATCTACCCACCGGTTAACGGCCTAACCGAACAAACGCTGGGTCCCGATGGTCCGCTGCTCAGTCGTCAGGATGTAGTACTGTGTTTATTACCGCTGTGCCCAGCCCTTAACTCACCCTGTTTGACCCCTGCCCCGGCTTCCCAAGTGGAAGTCCTGGCGGTGGAACACGATCCACTCACGCTGCCGCTTGAAACAACCGTGGCGCGTTGGCGCGCAGAGGGAGTTCAGGTGGGTTATCACCATGCCGCTGCAATGGTACACGGCTCCCTTCACGGCCATGCCATGCTGCCTGAAATGCAAAACGCCTGGCAAGATTTCTGCCAGGCGTTACGATCACGGTTACCCCGTTAAACAGACCTGTTATTGGTAGGCGGCCCGCACGGCTTCAATCGCAGAAGTACCATCTTTTGCCTCAACGCCTTCTAGCCAAGCTGCAACGGTATCCAGGTTCTCGGTGATCCATTCCTGGGCCACCTTATCTGCTGGGAGATCGTCATAGCTATAGCTGTATACCCAGGCGTTTTGATCTTCGATATCGACCACGTACTGAGAAAGGAAACGATGTAGCTGCGGATCTTCTTCTGCCATGCTTGCTGGCACAACAGTCCAAACGGTACTCTCAATCTGGGCGATGCCCGCATCGTCAGCGTCATCAAGATACGCGAGATCAAAACTCACGTTCATCCAATGTGGCTCCCAACCCACAAAGGTAACCCACTCTTCATTGGCTATCTTCTGCTCAGCCTGCGCCAGCATGGCAGCGGTTGAGCTCTCACGCAGGCTCCAATCGCCCAAACCAGCAGCATCGTTGTCAATGGCTGCCAAAATAGCCGTATTAATTCCCGTGCCCGCTTCAATGCCCTGAATTTCACCGTCGAAACGCTCACGATGAGCGTCCAGGTCGGCGACTGACGTGACACCTGCGTCATATACGTATTGCGGTACAACCAAGCCTGAATTGGCACCCTGAATATTGGAAACCAGCTTTTCCACCTTGCCGTTCGCCACCAGCGGCTCCACCATCCCGGTCTGCACGGGATACCAGCCACCCAGATAGACATCGACATCGTTGCGGGTCAGCCCTTCAAGAATCACGCTGACCGCTAAATCTCGCTGCCGGGTTTGGTAGCCCATGGCTTCCATCAACTGTGAAGCTACTTCAGATTTAACCGTTACCCCCGGCCACGGCGGAACGCCAAAACGCACCTCATCCAAACCGGCCGTGGCCGAGCCAGCCATGAACAAAGCGACTAAGCCTGTAGTGCTTAGCGCATAGAAACGTTGTTTAGCCTGTAATGCCGTCTTCATCAATTTATCCTTATAGGGAGATGTATCTTACCAGTCTGCCCAGTAAGCCCCTCGACACACGACATAAAGCGACATATAGAAGACATTACACGACAACAAGACAAATAAGCGCTTAGTTGCCAGCATGGCGACGCACTTCAGCGGGCGAAAGGCCAAAGTGGGCACGAAATGCGCGGGCGAAGCTTGAACTGGATGTAAAGCCGCAGGCAATACCAATATCAAGCACCCCCATTTCCGTTTCGTTCAACAGTCGCTGGGCGCGTTTTAGCCGCAATTGCTGGTACCACTGCCGCGGGGAGGTATTCAGCTGCTGTTCAAAAAGCCGCTGCAATTGTCGGGAGGATACCCCGCTACGCTTGGCGATATCAGCTAACGGCAGTGGCGCCTCAAGATGGCGCTCCATTAACGATACAGCTTCGATAAGGGGACGATGATGAGTACCCAGCCTGCGCGCTAATGACATTCGCTGCTGATCGCTACGGCTACGTAACCGCTCATGTATAAGCTGCTCGGAGACATCAACTGCCAGTTTGGTCCCATGGCGTCGAGCGATAACTTCCAACGCCATATCCATTGCTGCAGCTCCCCCCGCGCAAGAGAAGCGACGCTCACCCAGCTCAAATAATTCATCAGAGGTTTCAATCATGGGATAGCGTTCACGAAAAGCTGGCAGGCTTTCCCAATGCAAAGTAATACGTTCGCCTTTCAGTAGCTTGGCGGCTGCAAGCAAAAAGCCGCCGGTGTCCAACCCGCCGAGCGCGCACCCGGCTTGATCCAAACGATGCAGCCAAGCCATCAACGGTCGACTTAGATGTGCCTCAGGATCAAAACCACCGCATAAGGCTAGTGAAGGTAAATCCAACGCGCTCCCTATCGGCTGATCCACCAATAATGCCATCTCATTGCTCGCGGTTACGGGTCCGCCATCAAGGCTAAACAGTGTCCACTCAAATAGCGTTTTACCACTGATGCGATTGGCAATCCGCAGTGGCTCCACTGCGGAAAAGAAAGCCATCATGGAAAAGCGTGGGAGTAGTAAAAAGCCGATGCGTTCAGGCAAAGGTCCTGAGTAGTGCAGGCGCAAGGTTATCCCTTATAGTTAATTAGTCGTTATCAAGGCGCTCTGAGCGATAAAGCATCCACTCGTTTTCGAGCTGCCCACCCGGTAAGCGGCAATAGCGACCGCTGCCCAAGCGTGTTTCCTGTACCTCGGATTGCCCGCCAATGCTTTCACAGTACTCAGTGGCCGCGCCCCGCATGCTGGTTTGCGTATCAGCGCGCTCTCCCGTGGCGCAACCGCCCAGCAGAAACATGCCAATCAGAATAGAGATATAACCGGCCCCTTTCACACCAGGGCTGATTGGTCTCGATCTTTTTAACCTTGCATCTACGAACATGGCAGCCTCCTTTGGCAGTCTACTTTGGTAGCCGTTTGCGAATTTTCACTTTAGCCCTGCCGGCTTGCTACTGCGAGCTCACCAGCATATTTGCCGATATCACCAATGCTGGCTAGGCTATTGTTAGTCCTACGGAAGGACTGGCTAATCAAAGTATTTATTCATAAGGAGAGTGACGCTATGTCCAGCCCGGAACATAAGCAGAAGATCTGGAAGATGATCAAGGATATCAAGGTAGGCATGCTGGTGACGCTGGACCACGATACCCCGCGCGCGCGCCCCATGCACCTGGTGCAGGAAGAGTATGACGGCACGTTGTGGTTCTATACCCGCCGTAGCGCCGAAAAAGTCTTTGAAGCCAAAAGTGATCACGACGTATGCCTGAGCTTTTCCGATCAGGAAGACGGTGTATACGTTTCGCTATCAGGCAAGGCCAACCTAAACGATGACCGCGAGCTGATCCATAAGTACTGGAACCCCTTCGTGGCCGCCTGGTTCCCGGAAGGCAAGGACGACCCGGACGTCACGCTTCTGGAAATCAAGGTAGAGATGGGCGAGCACTGGAAATCCAAGGAGAGCAAAACCTACCAGCTCTACGAGATTGCCAAGGCCAACCTCAAGAAAGATGCCAAACCGGATCTTGGTGAAAATGAAAAATTCGGTGGTTAATTCCGCTATAAAACGCCCTGCCCCCAGGGCGCTTTTCCGTTTAGCAGCCTTGATGCTACTGGGTACCGGAGCAGCCTGGGCCTCTGATGATGCGCCGCAAGGCGGCTCATCCAGCAACTGCGAACCTACCGAGCAGCAGCAGGAAATGCTTTCACTGGTTAACGAGGCGCGCAGCCAAACTCGGCAGTGCGGCAATCAGTCGTTTGATTCGGTAGTGCCACTGACCTGGAGCTGCAAACTTCATGCGGCAGCCAAGGCGCACTCGGAAGATATGGCCGAGAACGAGTATTTCAGCCATACCAGCCCTGAGGGCGTTAGCATCGAACAGCGCGTGGAAGAGCAAGACTATGTATGGCGCGCAGTGGGGGAAAATATTGCTGCGGGCCATATGTCAGCCACTGCCGCCGTCGACGGCTGGCTGGAAAGCCCCGGCCACTGCAGCAATATCATGAACGGCGCCTTTACCCAGATGGGCATGGCCAACGCCGACAACCCGGAATCCCGCTACACCACTTACTGGACCCAGGCACTGGGCCAGCCCCGCTAACCAAACTGAATGCGTCGGTTCACATGCCTGCACCAGGTTACTGAGTCGGCGCCAGATCCCCATAGTGAACCGCCGTTATCGCATTCTTCGGCGACCCATCCACCAGTTTGGTGCTGTAAGTCAGGTATACGAAGGTTTCGGTTTCAGCGTCGTGCATGCGCACTACGCGCATATTCTTGAATAGCGCTGAACGGCGCTGGGTAAACACCACTTCCTGCTCTTCTACCTCCGCCGGGTTAAACACGATCTCGCCCGTTTGCCGACAGGCAACGCTCGCCTCACTGGCCTCTTCGGCAAGCCCCACTGCACCGGAGATCCCGCCAATCTGAGAATAGGAAATATAGCAGGAGATACCCTGCACCTTGGGGTCGTCAAAGCGCTCAACTTCAATGGTGTTATTTGGCCCCAGCATGCGGAACTCAGTGCGCACACTGCCAATATGGGCATCCTGGGCCAGCAGCACCGAAGGCAATAGTGCCAACGTAAGCGCAAGCAGCTTGATGGCAATACGTTTGGAGAAAAGCATGGTTAGCTCCCTTTGCAAAGTTGGCTGATGAAAGAGCAGGTGGCGCGTGAATCTTCAAGCATCACAGCATCAGTGCCGCAATCCAAGCAAATATCAGCATGCCAAAATTGGCATGAATAAACGTAGGAATTACGCTATCGCTGATATGATCGTGTTGCCCATCGGCGTTGAGGCCAGCGGTAGCACCTAAGGTAATAGTAGACGCCGGGGAACCCGCATCACCCAGTGCCGCGGCAGCCCCTAACAGGGCAATCGTCGCGACCGGCGAGAAGCCTAGCGTGATTGCTAAAGGCACATAGATAGGCGCAAGGATAGGCACGCTAGCGAAAGAGTCACCAAATCCTATGGTGATAAACAAGCCAACAACAAGCATTAATGCCGCGCCAAGCACCATATTGTCGCCAATGAAATCAGCCGTCGCCGACACCAGGGGCGCAATTTCATTCGTTGCGTTTAAAATCCCGGAGAAGCCGGAGGCAAACGTAATAATCACGGCAATTTGCGCCATCATGCGTAAGCCTTCCGTGAAAACATCGTCCTGGTCACTCCAACGAAAGATGCCTGCCACACTCAAAATCATAAAGCCGATCATTGCCCCGATTAACAGCGAGTCAAACTGTAGTTGGCAAATCAGCGCCACTACCAGGGCTGCTACCGTAAAGATAATCTGTTTAAAGTTAAGCGGCTTTAAGGGTGTTTCAGTTTGCAGCGTGGTGGATGGCGCCTCCTGGTAACGACGCGGCTTACGATACGTATAAAAAACGGCCACGAGCATACCTAACAGAATGCCCATTACCGGCAGCGCCATTGCTTTCAGCACCATGCCCGGTGTTGCGGACATCCCATAGGCCTGGCCAACACTATTAACGTTGGCTAGCAGTATTTCATTTAAATAAATGGCCCCGAAACCCGTGGGCAGCAACAAGTAGCTAGCGCTCATCGAGCAGGCAAGAATGCACGCAATACCACGGCGATCCATACGCAGCTTGTTCATCACCCCGAGCAATGGCGGGATAAGGATAGGGATAAACGCTATATGCACAGGCACCAGGTTCTGGGACATGATGGAAGCGGCGACCAGCGCTAAAAGCAGCATCCACTTTACGCCTTTATTGGTGGCGCCCACGTTAAGGTCAAGCTGTGAGGCGATCTTATAAGCAAGCAGATCCACCAAACCACTGCGGGCAATGGCCACCGCAAAAGCCCCAATCATGATGTAGGTAACCCCAACCTGAGCACCCATTAACAGGTTGTCATTGAAGGTATCCACGGCCTCGCTCATGGATAGCCCGCTATGCAAGGCCCCCAGCAGTGCCGATGAAATCAGGGCTATCGCCACCGGGATTTTCAACAGACACAGCATTACCATCAGCAAGATAGCCAAAACGATCGCATTAATATGGTAACCAAACGCTATGGATACTAAATAAATAACCGCAAATACGCTTAAACAGGGAAGCGCCCTTCGGCTCATGAAGTTATCTTGCCCAGTTTGTTGGTTTAGCGTTATAGCGTTCGCCATTTGAAAAGGCTTCCTTTTATACAAGTATTATTGGAACAGTGGGCGCGCTTTTAACCCTTATTTTCTGGATCATTTTCCAGAAACGGCACGCCAAGACCCGCCCCACGATCACTGCCGGGCGACATCATACCGGCATCTGTACGACGCATCATCAATAAAGGGGGTACTGAGATGGGGATGTTGCTCGGTAATGCGAACACCCCGCACAAGGACGGGGCGTAGGTCACATACCAGCATCTTTTGCCTATGTGGCGTCGAGATCGTCCAGGTTGGGCACATACTCCATTTGCGCTTCAAGCTCTTTTAGCCGACGAGTGAAGCCTAGGCCGAATGCTTGCTGTGGTTACATATAGCGCCAAGGCTGCTACCGTAAATAGCCTCATCCACACTCTTCGTTCTTTCGTCGCTTAGCGTTAAGCCATCAACACTACGATACGGCTTGCAACTGCTTTCCTGCTAGAGCAAGCGACTCTCTGTATTCCCACGCCTCCGCGGCCATCGTCCAATGAACCTCGGCTTGCTGACTATCCACCACTTCTCGAACTTCAGTGATAGGGACTTGGAAAAACTCCTTACGTGCATTAAGCCGGTTTACTTGGCGGTTAGCGAATCTCCGGTGAAGCTCGCGTTCTAAAGAGGGAGCGTCGTCGGAATAAATCATCGCATGCACATCAAATGAGAATGGCACGCTGGCATCACCAAGCTCTTTAACGCGATCCAGGGGCTCAAGCCGCCGGGTCATGCCTATTTTGAAAACATTTTCGCCAAATGAGCCAATGTTTGAAATTACGTAAACGTGACCACGCCTTGTCTGCTGGGCCATTGAAATTGCACGCTGGCCGCGCGCCTCTGATTCTTGCAGTTGAAGCTCAAGCTCTGCCAAGCGAGCCTTATAACCTTCGCGTTCAGCCTCACTGGCACTCTCGAGTTGCTTTCGAGCCTCCGCCATCGCTTTGGCGAGCATTTTCTCTTCTTTTTCAGCCTGCTTTAGAGCCTTCTCGATATCCCTGCGGGCCTTTTCTTCTTCGCGCATTTGCTCACGGATTTCTCTCTGCTCCTCTTGCTCAATACGCTTCAGCTCCATTGTGGCTACGGCCCACTTCAACTCTTCTAGGCGCGCTTGCAAGTATAGATCGGTGATTCGAGCGTTTTTAAAGGGCTGTCCATTATGGTTTACCAGCGCAAACGCATCGAGAATGCCTTGTTTCAGTTTGCCGTAATTATCATGCTTAACTTTAGACAGGATAGAATCGACCTTGCCATTGAAAGCATCAACTGCAAAGTGGATGGCGTATTCTCTTCTTGTTTTCTCAACATAATCACAGCCGCCAGCCCGGCCATTTTTTGCCATGTCTGCACTATGCTTACGTGATTGCTTGAGTTTTTGCCCGGCATCTTTATGTGAAAAATCTTCGGCCAAGTCGTCCAGCAGGCTTGCGTTCGGAATGATGTAATCATCGTGATAGCCCTCGATGACATTCTTCATGGCCTTTGCTGTTTGCTCATAGAGCTTGGCGTTTTCCACCGCTTTCAATGCATTTCCAGCGGTTTCCTCGGCCTGAATGCGGGCATGAGAAATGATCTTTTCGGCTTTAGCGTGAGCCTCTTGGATGAGGCTTTGTGATTTAGATTCTGAAAGCCTGACTTTGTCACGAATTTCAGATGCTTCTCGCCGCGCTTCTGCAATTATCTGAGACCGCTTTTCATCAGCATTTTGCTTGATACTGGCGGCTTCGAATTCAGCGTTCTCTTTTCTGCTGAATGCGGCTTTTAAATGGTTTTTGCTTTCACGTTCAGCGTCTTGCCATAGCTGTCCGGCTTTTTTCTTTGCCTCAAAAACGATACGTTCTGCTTCTAACTCTGCATCCTCAATCGCTTGATACTTTGATAAGCGCTCAAGAGCGGCGTCTAGCTGGCTTATCTTATGGCCTCGTTCTTCAAGCGCTGACGTTATAACAGCCACTTGCTTATCTGCGCTTTTTTTCTTTCTCGCAATCACCAGGGCGGCAATCCACCCAGAGAGCACCAAGCAGCCGAGAATCACTAAAACAACTTTCGAAAATTCCATCCAAATCCCCTAAAAGCATTATCAGTTGCGCATCTACGGGCGCTCTAATCAATCTTAGCTTTAAAGGGGAGGATGGCGCTATTGCGACTGCTGTATATTTAACAGAAAGTTGAACCTATACCGCTATGCGGTATAACGGGTTAGCGAGGGGACTATATAATCGATGCATCAGCATCTGAGGCTGACTTGAGAGTGCCGCCCGGCAACCGTTTCGAGCACTAGAGCGGGAAACTGTCCCATTTGTGTTCGATCCAAGTAAACAAGCAATATCGCCTGATCTTCGCGTGGTCTAATGGTCAGGCTAGCGATATCTATCTAG